>JBMUAP010000113.1:0-8059 GCA_049454155.1 Blastocatellia bacterium | reverse complement strand
AGGAATTACGGGACCGGTTCGAGAGCCTCAAACCACGGGTCGCTGAACTGCGGAGGTTTCTTTGACGTCGAAACGAAGCAGACAGAGCTGACCCGCCTTGAAGCGATCGCCGCGGCACCGGACTTCTGGCTGGACCAAGCGCTCGCCCAGAAGACCCTCCAGCAACGGGCACGGCTCGAGCGGGCGATTCAGACCGCCGAGCTGCACGCCCGGCTCGTCGACGACCTCGAGGTCCTCTTCGATTTCGCAGAGGTTGACGCCTCCTCGGCCCGCGAGCTGCAGGAGAGCCTGCAACTGCTGCAGAATCACGTCGAGGAGAGCGAGACCCAGATGCTGCTCGGCGGCGAAAACGACGCCCGCAATGCCATCGTCGCCATCAATGCCGGGGCCGGCGGAACGGACGCCCAGGACTGGGCCGGGATGCTCCTGCGGATGTACCTGCGCTGGGCGGAACGGCGTGGGCTCAAGACGGAACTGATCGACTACCAACCTGGCGAAGAGGCCGGCATCAAGTCGGCCACCTTCCGCGTCGAAGGCGACTATGCCTATGGCCTTCTCGCCTGCGAAGTCGGCGTCCACCGCCTCGTCCGACAGTCCCCCTTCAACTCTGGACAGAGCCGGGAGACCAGTTTCGCTTCGGTCTTTGTCACGCCAGAGATCGACGAGGACATCCAGGTCGAGATTCAGGAGAAGGATCTGCGGGTCGACACCTACCGCTCGACAGGAGCTGGAGGCCAGCACATCAACACCACCGATTCGGCCGTCCGGATCACCCACCTTCCGACCGGCATCGTCGTCACCTGCCAAAACCAGCGGTCCCAACACCAGAACCGGGATGTGGCGATGAAGGTGCTCAAATCGCGCCTCTATGAACTGGAGATGGCCAAGGTCCGAGCCGAATCGGACAAGCTGGCCGAATCGAAGCGTGACATCTCCTTCGGCTCACAGATCCGGAACTACGTCCTCCATCCTTACCGGTTGGTCAAGGACGTCCGGACCAAGTACGAACGCGGGGATGTCGACGCGGTCCTCGACGGAGATCTCGACGCCTTCATCAAGGAGTACCTGATCGAGAAGAGCCGTCAGACAGCCTGATGGCTCCGCTCGAATCGGTCCGGCCTTACGGCAATAGTCACTACTCACGGAGAGGAAGATCAGAAAGTGGACGGGTCCAATCAGCGACCAACGATCGAACGGAAGAGATGATTGCACCACCGAGTCACAGAGGTCACGGAGAAGAACACAGGATAACTTGAAGTTCATTGATGCGGTGAGTAGTTACCGGCAATCAGATCGAAGCACTGACCACCAGCCGCGGGGCGACAGGAAGGAGAGAGGGCAGAGACGATGGCGGATGAGAGGGCAAGACGCAAGACAGCAATTGATGAGCGACGGGGGCCCCTGCCGGAGCCGGACCGTGCGCCCGATCCCTGGAACGACGGACCGTGGAATGAGATTGCCAGCCTGCTCCTCTTTGCCGCGGGAATGGTCCTGCTCCTCTCGCTGATCAGCTACAGCTCCGCCGATCCCTCGATCAATGCCCTGCGCAGCGAGACGCGCATCCGCAACCTGATGGGGCCGTTTGGGGCCAATCTCTCTGACCTGCTCTACCAGCTCTTCGGCCTGACCTCCCTCTTCCTGCCCCTCGCCCTCTTCGCTGCAGGGTGGATCCAGTGGCGCGAGAGCCAGTCCCAACTGACCAAGGGCCACTTGCTTGGCTTGCTGTTGATGTTTGTCGCGATGACCGGGATCCTCACCTTCATGGGAGGCCGGGAAGTACCCAAATCCTTCTATCTCGGCGGCATCCTCGGCCGCTGGCTGGTCTATGGCCCAGTCGTCGGGCTGGAAGGGGTTCTCGGGCCCCTCGGAACGATCTTCGTCCTGATGACGATCTTCGTCATTGGGCTGGTCATTGGAACGCCGGTCACCGTGGTTGGATCGGTCCTCCACTTCACGCCGCTCGAGCAGCGACTGGCCCAATTCACCCCCAGTGGGGGGCGATTCTGGTCACGTCGGGATCGGCTGGCCAGTGCCGCAGCGCTCCGTCCGGAACGCTCGACTGAGCCCGAGGCCCTCCCGCAGGGCCGTGACGGTCAGCGGGGCCGCCCATTGCCCTCCCAGTCCAAAGGCTCCCTCCCGGAGAAGGAGTACCCCTCTTTCCCGATCGAGATCGAGGGAAGCCCTGCGGCCGGCGATGCCGAACGACGCAAAGCGGGTCGGGGCCGAGCGGCCACAGGCGCAGCGGAGACTGTCCCATCCCCGCCCAACCCCCGCGCCGCGCGTCTGGACGCGGCCTCCACCGCGAGGCGACCCACCAAGCGGCCCGTTGGGGAAGCGGCCGAGGGACCTGACAATCCCCTCGATGAGGACGAGGAGGGAGCACCGCCCACCGTCACCCGGACGGTCGAGGAGATGATGGCGGGAACGGTCGTGCGCCGTCCGGACGCGAGCGCCTCTCCCAGCGTCGGCCGCGTCGCCCAGTCCGACTCGCGCCCTGTCAAATCTCCCATTCGCTCCCGGTCGAGCTATCTGCTCCCCTCGACGGAGATGCTCTCTCCTCCTCCCCCCCGGTCGGAGATGGAGGAGGCGGAGCTGGTCGAGCGCGCCCGCCAACTCGCCGAAAAGTGCTTTGAGTTCAACGTCTCCGGGCGCGTCATGCACATCAGCCCCGGCCCGGTCGTCACCACCTTCGAATTCAAACCCGACCCTGGGGTCAAGTACAGCCGGGTGACCAGCCTCGTCGACGATCTCTGTCTCGCCTTGAAGGCCGAGTCGATCCGCATCGACCGGATCCCCGGGAAGTCGACCGTCGGAATCGAGGTCCCCAATCGCCATCGCGAGATGATCCATCTCCGCGAGGTGATCGAGTCCTCCCGCTTCCAGGAGAGTGGCTCCAAGCTGACCTTTGCCCTCGGCAAGACGATCGACGGCAGCAACTATGCCGCCGACCTCGCCAAGATGCCCCACCTGCTGATCGCCGGCGCGACCGGCGCCGGCAAATCGGTCATGCTCAACACCATCCTCGTCTCCCTGCTCTACAAGGCCACGCCCGAGCAGGTCAAGATGATCCTCGTCGATCCCAAACGGCTCGAATTGGGGCTCTATGCCGACATTCCCCACCTCCTGACCCCGATCGTTACCGATCCGAAACGGGCCAGCAACGCCCTCCGTTGGGCGGTCTCCGAGATGGAGAACCGGTACAAACACCTCGCCGCCTTTGGCGTGCGCAACATCGAGCAGTACAACACTGAGGTCGTCTCGGGAAAGGCAAAACGGCGCACCTCTGGCGCGGAGTCGAATGAGCCCTCTCCCGAGCCGCTCCCGTTCATCGTCGTCATCATCGACGAATTGGCCGACTTGATGATGGTCTCGGCACGGGACGTCGAGGAGAGCATCACCCGCCTCGCCCAGATGGCCCGCGCCGTCGGCATCCACCTCGTGCTCGCCACCCAGCGCCCCTCGGTCGATGTCATCACCGGATTGATCAAGGCCAACTTCCCTTCCCGCATCTCCTTCCGCGTCTCCTCGAAGGTCGACTGGCGGACGATCATCGACACCAACGGCGCCGAACAGCTCCTCGGGCAGGGAGACATGCTCTTCCTCCCCCCCGGTACGGCTCGCCTTGTCCGCGTCCACGGCGCCTATGTCGACGAAAAAGAGGTGACCCGCATCTGCGACTTCGTCCGCTCCCAGGCCAATCCCATCTATGACGACAAGGTCGTCCTCAGCGAGAAAGAGGCTGAAGGTGGGGAAGCAGGCGACCTCGTGCGCGATGAGAAGTACGACGATGCCCTCCGCGTCGTCCTGCAGAGCGGAAAGGCTTCCACCTCCCTCCTTCAACGAACCCTCCGCATCGGCTATGGCCGTGCCGCCTCCATCATCGATATGATGTTCCGCGAGGGGATCGTTGGCCCCGAAGATGGCAGCAAACCTAGACAGGTCCTCATTAAGGGAGATTTCCTTGAACGACTGGATCAACTGCGGGACGATCCCCCCTTCTGATCACCCTTGCCCCTGTGGAAATGTCTGACTCCGTTGAACCTGGACCTGCTCCTTTTTGAATGGTAAAGACTTTCGGCTCAAGTTACTGAAAACAAAGAGCTTATTCAACTGTCGAAATAGTGTGCAAAGTGCTATAAGTAGTGAATTTAGTTGGATTTAAGCCGACAATTCACAGAATATCCACAGGGTTTTCCACAGGGACTGTGAAAAACCCCTCCCTGAACGAGAGAAGAACCGAGCGCACATGAAGTTGCAACTGGCGTTGGACATGCCGGACCTGGCGACTGGGCTGGAGGTGGCGGGAAAGACGGCAATGTATGTCGATGTGATCGAGGCAGGAACCCCTCTCTTGATCCGGGAAGGGATTCGGGCGATCCGCGAGCTTCGGCGCCGCTTCCGCGGCCGGCCAATTGTCGCCGATATCAAGGTAATCGACGCGGGCGAACCCATCGCCGAACTCGCCTTTGCCGCCGGCGCGAATATCGTCACCGTGCTTGGCTGCGCCTCGGATGACGTCATTCAGCGAGTCGTCTACACTGCCCGGCGCTACGAAGGCATGGTCATGGCCGACAGCCTCAGCATTGCCGATATCGTCGGCCGCGCCGCCGAACTCTTCGATCTCGGCGTCCACTCCCTCTGCCTCAACCGACGTGGGCTCAAGCGCAGCCGCTCGCGCGAAGAGCGTATCCAACAGATCGAAGAACTCGTCTCGCGAATCGAACTCCCGGTCTATCTCGCCGGAGGGATCGATCCCCCGGAGCTGGCCCACTTGCGCCCCCTCCCCCTGGCCGGGGTCATCGTCGGGCAGGCCATCGCCGGTGAGGCTCATCCTCAAGACGCCGCCAAGAAGATGCGTCAGATCCTCGATCAAACCTAGGAGAATCCAATCCCCGGTTCATTGTCGGTATTCTCTGCCCCGGGGTAGGTAAAAATGGCTTCAGACAGGGAAAAATTGGCGAGCAGGAGATCCTGAATCAGGACAACGGAACAGCAGCGGAAGGGGAGTTTGTCGTCAGGAGGGGACAACCGTCACTCACTGATGACGGAGGACCAGGAGAGCGACTGGGGCAGGGGTTCGCTGGGGAGGATACGCATCCGGTCCGGAATGAGGTCTCCCAGATAGATCTCGATGGCCGCCTTGATCAGGCAGACGATCGGCAGGATGTCGAGCACAATCGACAAGATCCCGAGCCAAACGCCTTTTCGGCGAATGACCTGCGGGGCTTCCGCCAGAATGAAGACGTACCCGATAATCGGCATCACTTTCATTCCTCGCCAGATCTTCCTTCCCAAGCTCGCCCAATTCATGGTGTGATACTCCTTTTCACTTCAAGCCTGTTCGGCTTCCTTGATCTCGGTCGATCGCGTTTGACGCTTCTGCCTCGCGACCCGCCGAAGGTGAATGCAATCAGCGTGCCAGACATTCCCCAAGAGAGGGACTCCGGTTGGAAATTGTGAAAGGGGAGCTCCTGGAGTATGCTAGGCCGGGCGGTTGCTCCCAACCGACCCCCATTCGGGTAATCCGGACGGTGCTTCCTCATCGGATTCCCTTCAGAAAGAGAGAGACCAACGTATGTTTCGCTTATTGCCCCGGGAGGAGAAGTACTTCACCCTCTTCGATCAGCAGGCCGCGGCGGTTGTCGAGGCGGCTGACCTGTTGGAGAAACTCTTCGGAGACTTCGAGAACCGCGAGAAGTATGTTCGGCAGATTACCACCCTTGAGAAGTCGTGCGACGAAGTGACGCACGAGATCATCAAGAAGCTGAACCAGACCTTCATCACCCCGATCGATCGGGAGGACATCCACGCTCTCGCCGGGGGCCTCGATGACATTGTCGACTCGATCGAGTACACCGCGGTTCGGGTGATGCTCTACCGGATCGAGGGGCCGACGCGCTATGCACAGGAGATGACGGCCGTCCTGCAACGCCTCGCCAACGAGATCGAAAAGGGAGTGCGTTCCCTCGAAAAAGACGGGCAGAAGACAATGAAGAACTGCCACCAGATCCACGTGCTCGAGAGTGAAGGCGACCATTTCCATCACGCCGCGATCGACTCCCTCTTCGCGGAGGAGCAGAATCCCCTGACCGTCATCAAGTACAAGGAGTTGTACGAACAACTGGAGCGAACGATCGACCGCTGCGAGGATGTTGCCAACGTCATGGAAGCGATCGTCCTCAAGAACTCCTGATGGGTTGAGGATCCAGGACGCACCGGAAGCGTCCCGTGCTGTCTCGCCTGTACCGTCTCAGATGACGATGACCGGCGACGGGAACGGAAGGCCACGCCCCCGCAGGCGATCGATTTTGAGGAATTTATGCTCGCTCTCTCTGCTCCGCTGATGATCGTGGGACTGATCATTCTGGTCGCCTTGATCTTTGACTATACGAACGGATTTCACGACGCCGCCAATTCGATCGCGACGGTCGTCTCGACGCGCGTCCTGACCCCGGGCAAGGCGGTCATGCTCGCCGCCTTCTTCAATTTTGTGGCGGCGTTCGGGTTTCCAACCTATGTGGCCTCGACGATTGGCAAAGGATTGATCGACATCGCGCAGGTCAACTTTGCCGTCATCTTGGCGGGGCTGCTGGGGGCAATCCTCTGGAACATCCTGACGTGGTACTTAGGGCTTCCGACAAGCTCTTCCCACGCCCTGGTCGGAGGATACGCCGGAGCGGCGGTGGCCAAGTCGGGGTTTGGCGTCCTGCTCTGGTCAGATTGGCCCAAAGGATGGCCCGGGACGCTCTCCTTCATCGTCATCGCGCCGCTGCTTGGCATGGTGCTTGGGACGACATTGATGGTAGCGGTCGCGTGGCTCTTTCGGCGGGTGGCACCAGGACGTGTCGATCGGCTCTTCCGGATCCTGCAGGTGCTCTCGGCGTCGTTGTACAGCCTTTCCCACGGGCTTAATGACGCCCAGAAGACAATGGGCATCATGATGGCGGCCTTGGTGACGGGAGGGTATCTCAGCGGCAATGCAGAGATTCCCATGTGGGTCATCCTCTCGGCGCACGGAGCAATCTCGCTCGGGACCCTCTCTGGAGGGTGGCGGATCGTCAAGACGATGGGGACCCGCATCACACGGCTCCGGCCGGTCGGGGGGTTCTGTGCAGAGACGGGGGGAGGAGTGGCGATTCTCTTCGCCTCATTCTTTGGGATCCCCGTCTCGACGACCCACACCATCACCGGAGCGATCATGGGCGTGGGATCGGCGCACCGCCTCTCGGCGGTCCGGTGGGCGGTAGCGGGGCGCATCCTCTGGGCCTGGATCCTGACGATTCCGATGGCGGCGCTGATCGCCGCGCTGGCCTATGGCGGATTGACGCTGATCTGGTGAGAAGCCGCTCGCCAAATCCTCTCCGGTTTGACCAAAGCGCGGAGGCAGTAGACGAGAGGCAGCGGCAAGCCATCCTTGACAGTGGAAGAGCGGATCGGGTACTTTTGTCAATTGTGTTTGGGGGAACGTAGGGGAAGAAAGAGCCCTGGTCGAACGCAGGCTCTCCAAACGGTCGCCTCGCCCCTGACCACCAACCCGGAAAAGTACTGGCAATTGCGTACAGGCAATTGCGTAGAGGAGAAGCAACCGTGAAAGAGAACATCCATCCCAACTACATCCTGTGCCAAGTGGTCTGTGCCTGCGGGGCCCAATGGCAGACCCGATCGACGAAGAAGGAGATCCACGTCGAAATCTGTTCGAGCTGCCATCCCTTCTTCACCGGCAAGCAGAAGCTGGTCGACACGGCAGGACGGGTCGAGCGATTCCAGCGCAAGTACGGCAAGAAGACAGAAACGGCCACTGCCTAGTGGGTGGGGGCAAGATCAGCCCAGACGCCTGCCCCTCGGTCCACCGCTCGTCGATCTCTGTCGTCTCCTGAATGCCGGACGTGCTTGTCTCGGCATTCCTCGCCGACCAAGCGAGCCAAGTCGGCCTGAGGCGCACATGGCATCGGGCACGGAGAGGGACTGCGAGCAGGATCTGGAGAGAAGATTTCCGGAGAGTCAGTTCTCCAGAGAGCTCATTTTCCCAAGAAGAGAAGATGGCACCGGGCCCGATTAT
>JBMUAP010000112.1:0-8098 GCA_049454155.1 Blastocatellia bacterium | reverse complement strand
AGGCTAGTGCCCCGTAGAGATTACCGTGGTCTGTGATCGCCACCGCCGACATGCCCATCTCGGCAGCCCGTGTCGCCAAGGGCCCGATCTTGATCGCCCCGTCGAGCAGACTGTAGTCTGTGTGCAGATGCAGATGAACGAACTCTCGCTTCTCGGCCATACTCCCGCCTCTTCTCCCGCACTTGCGTGCCCCAGCTCCGCCCTCAAGCTCCTGGCACTTCCAGCCCGCACATCCGCGACGCCATCCCCCTGCCTCACGGGAAGTGGTGCCAAGCAAAAGCTTTAATCAACGCACCAGCGACCGCTTAATAAACTAAGCAAACCATTAACCACACGATCCACTTAAACAGATAGGACGTTTTAAACAGTTCATTATCACTCCCATTCGATCGTGCTGGGTGGCTTGGAGCTGATATCGTAAACGACCCGATTGATCCCGCGCACCTCACTGACAATGCGACGGCTGATCGTCTCGAGTAGATCATAAGGGAGGCGAACCCAGTCGGCGGTCATTCCATCGACGCTCCGGACAGCACGAATGGCCACGACCCGCTCATACGTCCGCTGATCGCCCATGACCCCGACCGTCCGGATCGGGAGGAGAACGGCGAAGGCTTGCCAGATCTCGTGGTAAAGTCCAGCCCGCTTGATCTCCTCGAGGACAATCTGATCCGAGGCTTGCAGGAGCTGGAGATCGTCCGGGTTGACCGGACCCAGAATGCGGATCGCCAACCCCGGGCCCGGGAATGGCTGCCGATCGATCAGTTCATCGGGCAGGCCCAACTCACGCCCCACCTGTCGAACCTCATCCTTGAAGAGTTCTCGCAACGGCTCGACCAATTGCAGGTGCATCTTCTCCGGCAATCCCCCGACATTGTGATGGCTCTTGATCACCGCCGAGGGGCCCTTGACCGACTGTGACTCGATCACATCGGGATAGAGGGTCCCCTGGACCAGAAAATCGATCTGCCCCAACCGAGCCGCTTCCTCTTGAAAGACGTCGATGAAGGTGTATCCAATCAGCTTCCGTTTCTGCTCTGGATCGTCCACTCCGGCCAGCGCCCCCAGAAATCGCTCGCCCGCCGCGATCCCGCGCACATCCAGCTGCCCATATTCTGCAAAGGAGGTCAGTACCCGCGCAAACTCATCGCGTCGCAGGAGTCCATTATCGACAAAGAGGCAGATCAACCGGTCTCCGATCGCCCGGGCCACCAGGGCTGCCGCCACCGCCGAATCGACCCCTCCAGAGAGGCCACAGACCGCTCTTCGATCTCCAATCTGCAGTCGGATGCGTTCGACTGCGGCCTCGATGAACGAGGCTGCTGTCCAATCCCCCCGACATCCGCAGACCAATCGCACAAAGTTGTCGAGGATCCGCTTCCCTTCCGGCGTGTGGGCCACCTCGGGATGAAACTGCAACCCATACCAGCCCCGCTCCTTCTCCTCAACGGCTCCCAGCGCATTATCAGTCGCAGCTATCACCAAAAAGCCAGGTGGGGGTTCAGTGACGTGGTCGCCGTGGCTCATCCAGACCGGGGTCTCGGTTGGAACCCCTTCAAAGAGGCGGCTGGGGCGGGTAATGCGGACCTGAGCGGCCCCGTACTCTCTCCTGGAGGAGGGCTCGACTCTCCCTCCGAGGTGATAACTGAGCAGTTGCAGTCCGTAGCAGATGCCCAGGACTGGAACGCCAAGGGAGAGGACTTCGCGATCGACGTGGGGGGCGTCGGCTTCATAGACCGAACTGGGCCCACCAGAGAGGATGAGCCCCTTGAGCCCACTCCGGCGGATCTCCGCGAGAGGGGTGTGGTACGGAAGAATTTCACAATAGACCCCCAGTTCGCGAATGCGCCGGGCAATCAACTGGGTATATTGGGATCCAAAATCGAGAATAATGATCGTTTCGAAGGTGCTCGACACGCGCTCACTCCTTGGGTACTGGGATATGCAGACAGTAAGAAGTAAGTATACGCGATGGCTTCGGATTGGGACAGCCGGCCGGACCACGGGCTTGCAGAGTCGAGGAGAAAGACCATCAACGGTGAGGAGGAGGAGAGAGAGGAGGGGCGAGAACTGCAGGGGACGTGGCCGTTCCAACGCGGTCAGTCAAGAGATCTCGTCCCTCACGGGTCGGCGCGGGGAGCTGGGTCCGCTGGGCGCGGGCCCCCGCGGCGTATCCGCTGGAGCAGTCCCGCCAACTTCAATAGCGGACCGTAGAGCACATAGCTGCCGGCAACGAGCAACATCATCCAATCCGAGTAGAACCAGATGCCCATGACGACCAGAGAGAGGAAAGGGAGGGTCAAGAATGGTTGACGCAGCTTCGCCCCCAGATCGACAAACTTCGTGTAGCGAAGTGTGCTGACCATCAAGAGTGCCAGGGACCCCATCACCACCAACAGGAGGAGGCTGTTCCAATGGCGTTGAGAGCCGACCTGCGCCGCGACCGGAGATGGAAAGAAGTGGATCAGGCCGGCAACCAGCCCTGCCGCCCCTGGGGTTGGCAGCCCGACAAAGTAGCGCTTATCGAGCTTGCTCGTCTTCCCGGTGAAAGCATCGCTCGAGGTTCGTGCCATGACGTTGAAACGGGCGAGACGGAGCGCGCCACAAATCAGGAAGAGAAAGGAGATCGCCCATCCGATCTTCTCCAATCCAGGGGTCGAGCCGTAGCCCCAGGCATAGGCCAAGACTGCTGGTGCCACCCCAAAGGAGAGAAAATCGGCAATGCTGTCCAACTCGACCCCAAACTCCGAGGTCGTGTTGGTCAGGCGGGCGATTCTCCCATCGAGATTGTCGAGCAACCAGGCGATGCCAATCGCGATGGCCGCCTGGTTGAAGAGCCTCTCCGCCGTTGGTGCCTCAGACAAGGTATCGTAGCCCTTAAGGGCGTGGATCACCGCGTAGAAGCCGCAGAAGATATTCCCGATCGTCAACGTGCTGGGCAGGATAAAGATCCCGCGGCGCAGCCGCTGCCGCCCCCGCTTCCAGGAGTCCGCCTCTCCCCCGATCATCCGCTTCATCGACGTATCCTTCCAATCACGGAGCTGCCTCCTTTGACGCGTGCTCCCTTACGGACGAGAACCTCCACCTCCAGAGGCAGGAGCAGATCGACCCTCGAACCAAACTTGATCAACCCCACCCTCTCTCCGCGACGGACTTCGTCCCCCGCCTTCTTCCAACAGACAATCCGCCGTGCGATCAAACCGGCAATCATCCGAAAGACGACGGTAATCTCTCCATTCGATACCCACACTTCCTGCTGTTCATTCTCTTGTGACGCCCGCTCGAGCGAGGCCACCAAAAAACGACCTGGTCGATACTCCGACCGGACAATCCGCCCACCGATCGGTAACCGATTGACGTGGACGTCGAAGACGGAGAGGAAGATGCTGACCATTGTCCCTCCGCTCATCCCCCCTTCCCCCTCCTTGAGAGGACGAACCACGACCACCAGTCCGTCGGCCGGCGAGACCACCTTCTCCTCTCCTGCTGGAATCTCCCGCTCCGGGTTGCGAAAAAAGAAGGCGACAAAGCCCGCCAAGAGCAGGCAGCTCCCTCCGATCCACCACCCCCATCCCATCCCCAACCCGCCAATCGTTCCGCCGATCAATGTCCCGATCAACAATCCTCCGACATATGGATAGCCGTCTTTGACCATCGTCTCCTCCCCGAGTTCTCCCTTTGCTTCCCTCTCCACTGATGCTGCTTCTTTGTTGCATTATCAGACGCAAGTTTCCATATAGGACGATTGTATAGTACAGGAAGGGCGGACAGGGAGGGAAGAGGAGAGCGCCCCCGGGCGAGAGTGGCAGCACCCCGGGGGCAGAGAAGAAAAGCGGTCACGGGGTGACGAGGGAAGCTTTGTGTTGATGAGAGATGGCTTCCATCTGATCTTTGAGGGAGAGCTTCTTCCTTTTGAGGGTCAGCTCTTCCAGTTTCTCCTCTTCGGTAGGAAAGTGGATTGCGGCAAGTTGAGACAAGCGTTCGTCGCAGCGGTGGTGTTCTTCGTAAAGTTCACGGTAGTGATCGTTGGATTTGATGAGAAGTTCCTTCAGCGATGACTCTTCGACTGATACGCTCATGGCCATTCCTCTCCTCTGACGGCAAACCGGTCGGTTCGGTCAGGAATGTCAGTGTGCCATCTCCTGGGAGGAGACAGCGACAGGGTATCACGGGCCCCCCGTGACGCGGCGCCCCGGAACATCCTCTCGTCGATCTTCCCATCGATGCTCCCGCCCATTGGACACGGGAGGTGACGGTCGACCGCCCGTTTGCGACCTGATGCGGCATCGGGTCAAAGGCTCCGATTGCCTGGCAGATCTACTCACGCGCGACCCTCGGAGGAGTGGGCTCGTCTAGTGACTGTCAATCTGGGGGAACCGTACCACAGTTTCAAAAGAGCATCAAGGCAGGCAGCGACCTTGTCCAGGACAGCATTGCGCTGGAAGCGGTCAGAGGCAGCAGGAGAGGAGGAGGGCGTCTTCTGGAGGGGCGGGAGGGGGCAAAAGAGATTGGTAGTAGGCGGGCCGGCGGCCGTCGATTTGAAAACCGAATTTGAGATAGAGAGAGAGGGCGGGGAGGTTGGAGGGGCGGACCTCGAGGAGAGCGGTCTTGGCGCCACGTTGGCGAGCGGTGGCCAATCCGTCACGGAGAAGGCGGGCAGCAATGCCCTGCTGTCGCCAAAGAGGATCGGTGGCCAGGTTGTCGATGTGCAGTTCATCGAGGACGAGCGTCGCGGAGAAGAGGCCGATCACTCCGAGGCGAGGGAGGCGGTCGAGCGCGACCAGGGTCAGCAGGTTGGGGTCGGCGAGGAGATGACGGTATCCCTCGATCCCACGAGTGCTCAGTCCACAGCGGAGTTCGAGCGCCACCGCCTGGGAGATCAAGGCAAGAGAGAGGGGCACGACGCGAAGATTTGATCTCGGAGGTGAGCTACGGGAAGGATCCTTAGGCGACATCTTCTCTTCAAAATTCGAATCGGCGATTTCAGTGGCACTTGAGGTGGCGAGGCCTGCGCGGGCCAAGCTTGGCTAGATGACAGCGATGAGCGTGGATCACTCGCGCCGGGGGCTCCACTGGAGTTCGGCGTCAGAGGGGCGAATGTAGCAGGGGGTACATCGCGGGGCCTCCTGGGCGTGATGAAGTCTGGTGGCATAGCGGGCAAGGGGGGTCAGATGGCCCTCGGCAACGGGCAGGAGCTGCCAAGCCTCGACGCTCAGGTCGGGAACTGGGGGCTGGATGCAGTGGGTGTTGTACTGTGAGGCCAGAGCGGCGAGATCTGGAAGGCAGCGCTGGGCGGCCGTGCCAACCAGGCCGAGGCGGCGGGGGGAGTGTGCCCCGAAGGGCCAGACCTCTCCAAGGAGAGAGGGGAGAATCTGGGCCGGCTGTCCGAAGCGGTCACTGACGGGACGGGTCAGATTCCCCGTCGGGGAGAGGTGGCGAAATCCGGCATAGACCTCCCCTCGTCCGGCCTCGAGCAAGACCAGGAGGGGCAGGCTGCAGCCAACGCGCAAGGCTTGCAGGTCGAGGGAGTCGACGCCATAAACAGGTTTCCGGGCGGGATAGGCCAGTCCCCGCAGGGCGGCCATCGCAACCCTCACCCCGGTGAAGCTCCCTGGTCCGGTGACGACGGTGAGGAGGTCGAGCTGCTCGACCTCGACCCGGGCGAGACGAAACAGCTGGGCCAAGTGATCAAAGAAACGCCGCGAGTGGGTCTCGACCTGCACCGAGACGATCTCGGCGAGTGGCGCATCCCCACCCAGAATCAGCAGGGAGAGCAACGGTGTCGTTGTGTCCGCTGCCAGGACCAGCGGTCTCGGCCCGGTGGCCGTTGGTGGATTGACTTCACTCTCCATGGCCGTGCTCCTTGGTCTTTGTCAGAACTCCCGTCTTGGGCAGCCGGATCAGACCAGCCGGCCTGCCTCGATCTCGCCCTGCCAGGAGAGTGGTGAATTCCCTTCCCTGGGACAAACTGGCCCTACATCGAACGGATGGTATGATACTCTCCGTCTTTGGTTCCAGCAATGTGGCGCTGGGAGGTCGAGGACTCGACGGCCGCGGGAAGTGTCGATGGAAGGGATCGATCGGAGGCCGTCTTTCACACCGATAATCGGAGAGTAGAGATCAGATGTCTGGCATGGAAAGACCCTCGGCGTTGACGCCGATGCTGCGTCAGTATCACGAGATCAAAAAACAGTATCCCGGTACGCTCCTCTTCTTTCGATTGGGTGACTTCTACGAGCTCTTCTTCGAGGATGCGATTCTCGCCTCCCGGGAGATGGAAGTGACGCTGACGGCGCGCCACAAAGAGCGCGGAGATCCAGTCCCGATGTGCGGGGTGCCGCATCACGCGGCGGCTGGGTATGTCACCAAGCTGGTCCGCAAAGGGTATCGGGTCGCCATCTGCGAACAGACAGAGGACCCGACCTCGAACACCAAGCTGGTCCGCCGGGAGGTGGTCCGGGTGGTGACGCCCGGGACCTTGATCGAAAATCAGCTGCTCGAGGCGAAGCAGAACAACTATCTCGCCGCCATCTGCGCAACGGGAGAAGGGAGCGGCCTCGCTGTACTCGACCTCTCGACAGGCGAGTTTCTGGCGACACAGCTGCTTGGAGAGCGAGCTTGGGAGAGGTTGTCTGAGCAGCTCGAGACCTTCGGACCACGGGAGGTTCTCTACCCGGCGTCGCTCGGCCCGCTCTTCAAAGAAATGGGACCTGCCGCGTCCGGCGGCCCTGAAGAGACGGCTGGGGTGGCTGGGGTGGCTGGCAGCCCCACCTCACGAACCTTTCCCTGGGCAGGTGGGGGCTTGGTTCTGACCCCTCAGGAAGATTGGGTCTTCGGGGGGGAGCATGCCGAATCACTGCTCAACACCCAGTTGGGGGTCAGCACCCTCGAAGGCTTTGGGTTGGCGGGAAAGCGGCTGGCGATCGCCGCAGCCGGAGCCGCCCTCCACTATATTCTCACGACACAGAAGGTCGAGGCGGGTCACCTCCGCCAGATCAACTATTACGCCGCGGAAGACCACCTGCTCCTCGACGGCGCAACGGTTGCCAACCTCGACCTGGTCGAGGGGCGCCGCTCCCTCTTCGCGGTGCTCGATGAGACCGAGACGGGAATGGGCGGGCGCCTCATGCGCCAGTGGTTGTTGCGTCCAGAAGTCCAGATCGAGCGCATTGTCCCTCGATTGGATGCAGTCGAAGAACTCTTCAAGTCAGTGATGCTGCGGGACAGGCTGCGTCGCACGCTGAAAGAGATCGCCGACCTGGAACGCTTGACCGGCAAGATTACGCTTGGGCGTGCCAACGCGCAGGACCTTCTCTCGCTCGCCACCTCGATCGGGCTGCTGCCCGGCCTGCGAGAGTTGATGGCACCGTCGCGGAGCGCGCTGCTGATCAGCTTGACGGCGCAGCTGGATGAGATGCGCGATCTTTATCAACAGATCACGTCGACGATCGCCGACCATCCTCCCCTCGCCGCCAATGAGCCAGGGATGATCCGCGAGGGGGTCCACCCGGAACTCGACGAACTGCGCCGTCTCGCCCACAGTGGGAAAAGCTACATCGCCTCGATCGAGGCGCGGGAGCGGAAGCGGACTGGAATCGGATCGCTCAAGGTCAAATACAATCAAGTCTTTGGCTACTTTCTCGAGATCAACCATTCCTACCGGGATCGGGTTCCCACCGACTACGAGCGAAAACAGACCCTCGCGCAGACGGAGCGCTACACCACCCCGGAGCTGAAGGAGTACGAAGCACGCGTGCTTGGTGCGGAGGAGAGGATTCTCGCGCTCGAGATCGAGATCTTCACCGCGCTCCGACAGTCGGTCGCGCGGGAGGTCGCACGGTTGCAAGCCGTCGCGCAAGCAATCGCCCAGCTCGATCTGCTGGCATCCCTCGCTGAAACTGCCGCCCGGCGCAACTATGCCCGTCCCACCCTTCACGAAGGGGACGAGATCGAGATCCGCGACGGGCGCCATCCGATTCTGGAGACCTTCGGAGAGCGGTTCGTCCCGAACGATCTGGCCCTCAACAATACGACCGACCGCCTGCTGATCATCACCGGTCCCAACATGGGGGGAAAGAGTGTCTTTCTCAAACAGGCG
>JBMUAP010000111.1:0-8123 GCA_049454155.1 Blastocatellia bacterium | reverse complement strand
CACACGATCGTCGATCCGAAAGCCGGCCGCCTGCAGCTCCTCTTTGAGGAGCGCGGCACTTCGCTCCTCCTTGTACCCAACTTCGGCAAACTCCCAGATCTGTCGGGAGAGCTGGCCATAGTGAGCCGCCTGCCGATCCATTCGACGCAGAATCGCGTCTTGCTCCGCCTCTCCTGACGTCTGCGCCCTCCCGTAGACGCCCGTGCCCAAAAGGGCCAGCAGCACCCATACTCCGATTTGGCCTGCCGCGAAGAGATCCCTTCCCGGCCTATTCTTCCGTCGCATCATCCCGCTCCTCCCCTCGCTTGACGTCCAATCCACCCAGCTTCCCCTCAGAGATCTTCCAATCGTTGATGGACCACATAGAGCAGATCGACAATCAGTACGGCAATTGGTGGATAGAAGACAACCTTCCAGAGGGCTTCTCCCAGCGTCTCCTCCCGCAAAAAGGGCACCGTATAGTCTCCCGAGATCCCCCCAATCAACAACCCAGCCAGACAGGAGAGAAGATATCCGCCAATGACGAACGCCCAAGCGACGCTCCGACGAAACGGCTTGGTCGCCCGCGGCGCTTCCGGGCGGCGGGAGCGCTTCTGCGGACGGTACGTGTAATAGTCAAAATGCTGTTTGAGACTGCGGACAAGATGCCAAGCTCCGACCAGAAAGAGCAGAATCAAGGCACCTTGCCAAATGGGCGGGATCGTCTCGAAGAGGAGCGGCCGGGTCATCGCGACAAAAAAGGTCGAGAGAAAGAGGGTCACTGTCGTGTAGACCGCTTTGCCGCGCGCAACCGTCTCCTCGCGTTCCCGTTCGATCCACTCGTTGACGATCCGGTCCATGCGCGCCTGATAGTGGGCTTGGCGGGCGACCCTCGCCGCCTGTGCCGCTCTCCGACGGGCTTCTGCCAACTCGCCTGTCTCCTCCCCACGTTCAGCCTGCCGTATCTCATGGTCGTAGCGGGAACGGCGATCGGGGTCGATCAAGGTCTGGTAGGCCTCATGAATCCGGGCAAACTTCTCCCCAGCCGCCGGGTCGGTGTTGACGTCAGGATGGTAGAGCCGTGCCAACCGACGATAGGCAGACTTGATCTCGCTCGAATTGGCAGTGGGTGGAACACCCAGGACCGTGTATGGATTTCCCATCGATCCCTACGTCGTCCTTCTGTTTTGCTGTTTTGATTCCAGTATTGGTTGCCGCGTGATCTCCCGCAGAGGAGCGTCCCAGATCCCCCGGGGGCGGCACGGATCGGCTGCCCAGGACCATCCAGTAGAAAGCAGTGCCAAACGATCTCTTCTCCGTCTGGCCCGCTGCCTTGTCGTGGCCTCGTCCACCGGACGAACCAAGTGGCAGGTGGGGGAGGACGGCGCTCTGTCAGGTCACGGTGCAGGCCTGTCTTCCATCTTTTTCCAATGCAACCGGTGGCATTGTACGACTTCCAGCGCAAGTTTCAAGGTAACTACTCACGGCGTTAATGAACTTCAAGGGGGTCAATCTTCTTCTCGGTGCTCTCTCTGTCGTGCAAGGATGTCTTCCGTTCAGACGTTGATCGCTTGTTGACGATGTTCAATTCCCAATCTTCTTCTTGGCGTTCTCCATGCCTCCGTGTGAGCCTCTTCCCCCCAGCGTGGGCCCAGTTGTTTTTTCTCACATGAAGACACGAAGCCGCTAAGGTTTTGGGTTGGAGAAATCTTCATCCTTCACTTCTTCTTCGTGTCTTGATGGTGCAATCATCTCTTCCGTTCCGTGAGTAGTTACGTTTCAAGGCAGCCCTCTGCCATTCCTCCCCTCGGCAACGCCTTACTTTGACGCCTGACCTGATGGATCCCCTCCCGGGCAAATATGATGGAAGAAATGGGCGGGGGAGATGTTGCGACCGCAGAGCAGAATCGCAATCGTCTCCTTCTCTCCGGAGTGAGCGGACACCGAAGCATCCGACAGGGTGGATTCCCGCTCGGCACGCCAACGCAGATAGCCCGCCACAGCCACCGCCGCTGCCCCTTCGACCATCCAGCGCTCGTGCTGGGCAATCAGCCACATCGCGTGGCGAATCTCCTCCTCGGAAACGAGGATCCGCTCATCGATCACCGATTGGCAGAGGGGGAAGGTCAGGCTTCCCTCCTCAATCCCCCCCGCCGTGCTCTCCGAGAGGGTCGGCGCCTCTTCCACCTCGACGATCCGGCCCGCCTCCAGGCTCTTGGCCATCGCTGCCGAATGGGCAGGCCAACAGCCTACCAGACGAAGACCCGGACGAAGGGTCCGCAGGGCAACCCCGATTCCACCGATCAGCCCGCCTCCTCCAACCGCAACAAAGAGACGATCGAGCTGCGGCAACTGTGCGGCCAGTTCCAACCCGATCGTTCCCTGCCCCGCCACCACCTCCGCGTCATTATAGGGCGAGATGAAGATCTGCCCGCGTTCCGTGGCCCGGCGGCGCGCTTCCCGCTCCGCGTCCAATGGCGTACGTCCGAACCGGCAGGGATCCCCTCCCAAGTCACGGATCAACCGCACTCTCTCTTCAGACACATCCTCCCGCAGATAGACTTGCGGACGGATCCCCCGCGCAGCACCAGCGGCGCAGACCGCCATCCCGTGATTTCCATTCGAGGCCGTCACGACGCCACGTGAGAGCTCTGCTTCGGTCAACGTCGCCATCTTGTGCAAGGCGCCGCGCCACTTGAAAGATCCTGTCTCCTGCAGATGCTCCAACTTGAGCCATACCTCTGCCCGCGCGCTGCTCAGAAAGGTCGATCGCTCGACTGGCGTTCGGCGAACCTGGGAGCGAATCCTCTCTTCTGCTCGTGTCACTTCAGTGAAATTCATTATTTACTTCTCTTTCTGTGGAGACCTATAATGGCACTCTCAATGGTGCCCATCGACAACGTGAGGACGATCAAACGTCAGGACGATCAGGCTATCGGAAATCCGATGATTCCGCAGACCTTTCCTCTCCGGCCTCCACTGGAACGGACCGTCGTCCTCCTTCTGGAAAGGTGAGATTCGGCTCGGCTGACCAATCTCGCGGGACCCGTGGGGCTCGACCACGCCCCCCCGTTGAGCAATCTGGAACCAGCCGGATCCCCCTCGTCTGTTGTCACATACTGGAGAATCTTATGCGTCAGTCCTCCGCGCCATTCCACCACCGATTCAACCTCTTGGCTCTCCGCGCCCATTTGGACCAGCCCTCCTGGAACTTCCTGGGGTCGTTGAGAGCGAGACGGGTGCTGCTCTGCTGGCTGCTTGTTCTCTCCACTTTCGGAATGGAGAGGAGCGGGGCGGCCTTCCGGGCCGGGGGTGCCAAGACGGCGCAAAACGATGGGACGACCCTGCAGAACAGCGTTCCTTTGACCAGTGTCTCCGCCGCCAGCTACGCGATTCTACCCCTCGCACCAGGATCGATCGTCACGGCATTTGGCACCCAACTGGCGACGGGAGTCGCGTCGGCCACCAGTCTTCCCCTCCCGACGAGTCTGCTCTCCACGCAAGTGCTGGTCAATGAGACACCTGCCCCTCTCTTCTTTGTCTCGCCCAATCAGATCAACTACCTGCTCCCCCCGAATCTTGCAGTGGGAGAGGCGCAAGTAGTAGTGATCTCGACGCAGCCCAATGGCGAACAGGTGATCTCGCGTGGATCGATCGAGATCGCCTCGACGGGCCCGGCCCTCTTCACCGCCGATGCCAGTGGAACAGGGGCGCCCGCCGGACAGACAGGTCGTGTGACCGAAAGCAATCAGTTCACCTTCGATCCGAATCCTCCCTTTCAAAGCGATCCCGCCAATCCAAGCCGGATCATTCCCGCCCCGATCGACACTGGCAGCGAGGACCGTCCCGCCTATCTCATCCTTTATGGGACTGGATTTCGGAATGCCGAGTCTCATTCCATCCGCGCCCTCATCGGGGGGAACGAAGTCCCCATTGAATACTTTGGGGCGACCCAGGGGTTTGCCGGCCTCGACCAGATCAATCTGAGATTACCTTCCTCTCTGAGGGGCAAGGGCTTGATCGATCTTGCCATCGTCGTGAACGGGGTCTCCTCCAACCCCGTTACCCTCGATGTCGCGGGAACCCCCAACCAGTCACTCTCGATCAGCGGCTTCGGAATCAACAGCCCCGCCCTCGCTGGCCAGACGGTCACCATCGAGGGGAATGGATTCTCCTCACAACTCAACGAGAATGTCGTCCGTTTCGGTCCAGCGCAAGCCCGGGTCATCGCCGCCTCAGCCAACCGGCTGACCGTCATCGTTCCGTTTGGTGCCCGGTCGGGTCAGGTCATTGTCCAGAGCAACGCTGGTGAAGTCCGCAGCGAGGCCATTTTCAAAGTCAAGACCTCGATCAGTGGGATCATCCAATCGACGGGTGGCACGGGCACCCCTCCAGCTCCGCTCCAGAACGTGACCGTCCGGCTCACCGGGACCAACATCACCGCGCGGACCAACCCACAGGGAACCTTCGTCCTCTCCGACGTTCCTCCGGGAATCTCCTTGGTGGAGGTCGATGGGGGGACCACGGCCATCAATCCGCCCTACCCAACCGTCACGCTCAAGGTTGCCGCACGAGCGGACCGGGACAATCAGTTCGCTCAACCGATCAGTCTCCAGCAGATCAATGGGGGGAGTGCTTCCCTGGGGGCAGCGATGGCAGGAACCAACCCCGGTGAGACCGCGCTCCAGCAAGCCCTCCAGTCATTGGGCAAACAGGCGTCCCCCGCCCTCTCTAACCAGTTTCTCCCAATCTCACGCAGCATTCTGGTGACCGATCGGGACGTAACCTTGGAGGTCCCCTTCGGCATTAACCTCAAATTTCCGGATGGCAAGACGAGCGGACAAGTACAATTGACCGTCATCGAGGGAAGCAGACTGCCCGGGATCACGCTGCCCGGCGGCGTCTATGCCCCCTCAATTGCCCAGATCACCCCGATCGGGACTCGATTCAGCCCCGGAGTCTCGATCAGCTTCCCGAATCCAGACCCGGTCAGGCTGAGACCGGGAAGTCGAGTCATCCTCTACCGTTACGATTCGGGATCGGGTGGCTTCGCGCAGAGAGGTACCGCGTCAGTCAGTGAGGATGGCGGGCGGATCGTCTCAGATGGTCGCCTCGTCGATCTCGCGACCTTCTGGATGATCGGGCTCCCGGGTGGAGTGACCACCGTCAATGGACGTGTCCTTGACAATCAGGGACGGCCAGTCGTCGGAGCTAACGTCAGTGTCAATGGCCGTGCACAAATCAGCGACCAGAACGGTGGATTCACTCTCAGCGACCTCTGGACTGCCACTCAGGGGATATTGGAGGTAGAGGCCGTCGTTCCCCAACAGTTCGGGACCCCTCCACGCGGGCGATCCGCGCCGACTCCAGTCGTGATTGGCGGGATTACCCAAGTGGGAACCATCACGGTCGCCAACACTGGACAAGCTGGCCTCGTCCTCTCCCCCTTTGTGCTCGATCTGCGATCAGGGGTTCCCCCACCATCGATTCAGGCCACGCTCACGCAACCGGCACCGCAGGGAGGATTGTTGATCAGCTTGACGAGCGGCAACCAGTCTGTCGCGACTGTCCCGACCAGCATCACCCTTCTCGCCGGCAGCACGACGGCATCGTTTCCCGTCACCCGGGTTGGTCCCGGCGCTGCCCAGATCGAAGCCCGCGCGCTGCTCAATGGACAGACCCTGGTAAGCACCGCCGGCGTCAGCGTCCCTCGATCTGGCCCAGTTCTCACCCGGCTAAGCGAGACGGCCGTTCCCGTTGGCGCCCTCCTGTCCATCACCGGCACGGGGCTGAGCTTGACACCAAACAACCAGACGGTCTCCTTCTTCCGGAATCAGACTCTGGTGGCGATTGCCAATCCCTTCGACAACGAAGTCATTCGGGACAATTCGGGGAACCCGACCCTCCGCATCCGGATTCCAGAGCTCCCGCTTGGCCCGGTCTCCCTCGTCGTCAGCGTCACCGATGGACAAACCGGGATCGCGTCCAACCCAAGTCAACCCCTCGAATTGACCATCATCGAAGTGACGCTCTCGCCTCCGATCCTTTCCCGAATTACACCTGACCAGGGGCGCCCCCGGGGAGTCCAAGTCATCACCGGCGTCGGGTTCAGCCAGACTCCCGAGGAGAACATCGTCCGCTTTCAGCAACAGGGACTGACCGCCGAGGCCAAGGTCCTCCAGGCAACTGCGACCGAATTGACCATCGTCACCCCGGCACTCGGCATCAACCGAGGTGGATCGACCGTCATCGCACAGCGCCTCGCGCCGAATGGAGCCGTCAGCTCCCCCTCCAATGCGCTCGCCTTTCGGGTCACGGACAACCCCACCTCCCCGTCGACACCGCTGCTCGCCACCATCGTCAACGTTGCCGACAATGGTTCCTCAGGGAAGGATGGCGACGTCATTCGCGCCAGTGGAACCGGCTTTGGAACCAGTGTCTTCAGCCGCAACTTTGGGACCCTCTCGGCTGGCGATCCCGTCCTGACTCTCTTTCTTTTTCTCCAGCGGAACGAGTTGATCAATTTCGCCTTGCCAATCGATGCCGTTGGCGGAGTCGAACTGAGAACCACGATTCCTTCTGGGCTCCAGCGGGGCCCAGCCCAGATCAGCGTCATCAACTACGATCTCGAAACGGGATTGATCAGCGAAGAGAGCGTGCCCTTCAATTTCACGATCACAGAGAGCAGCGACTATCGCCTTGGAGAAGTGGAGCCAAACGATACGCCCGAACTGGCCACTGAAATCTTCATTCCCACCACCATCGAAGGACGGATTGGCGTCGGAGATCCTGGAAGCCTCGTCACTCGCTACAGCAACGGAACCAGCGTCGTTCTCTCTGACCTCTTCCGCCTCGATCTTGAGCAGACGACCCGTCTTTCGATTCAGCTGAGCTTCTTGACCGAAGCCGACCTCGACCTCTTCGTTCTTCGGCGATCGCCCCTCCAGACCTACGATGTGATCGCCTCCTCCTCCAACACGCAAGGGACAACGGAAGGGCTGCTCGGGGATCTTCCCGCAGGGCGGTATCTTATCGCCATCGGAGCGATCCGGGGTGCCAGCGCCTACCGATTGTCATTAGGGGTTGGAACCACCGGGCTCGCCACCGCACCGTGGACCCCTTCCCTGAATGTTTCGACCGATGGGCTGGTGCCGCTCGCGACGTTTGGAGTGCCTCGGCACCCGCTCGGCATTTCTCGCCCATCGACTCCGAGAGAGTCTCCAGCCCCCCCGGAGGAGCAGCCGTAGAGACCTGACTTCGGCGCTTCTCCTCACGCAATGCGCCCAGTCAGAGGACTGCTGGCGCTCGCGTAGAGACGGGTCGGCATCCGCCCTGCCAAATAGGCCTGCCGACCCGCCTGCACCGCCAGTTTCATCGCCTCCGCCATCCTTCCCGGCTGGCCGGCTTCGGCGATGGCCGTATTCATGAGCAAGCCATCGACCCCCAACTCCATCGCAACGCAAGCGTCCGACGCGGTCCCCACCCCGGCGTCGACAATGATCGGGACCTCGGTGATCAACTCCCGCAGAATTCGCAGATTGTTCGGATTCTGAATCCCCAGACCAGAGCCAATCGGGGCCGCCAACGGCATGACCGCGGCCGCCCCCGCGTCGATCAGTTTGCGTGCCATGATCAGATCGTCACCAAAATAGGGGAGAACCGTAAAGCCCTCCCGAACCAGAATCCGTGTCGCCTCGAGCGTCGCTTCATTGTCGGGGAAGAGGGTTCGCTGGTCCCCAATCACCTCGACCTTGACCCAATCGGAGAGGCCCACTTCCCGGGCCAGACGCGCGGTTCGCACCGCCTCCTCCGCTGTGTAACAGCCGGCCGTATTCGGCAAGATGGAGAATCGCGACAGATCGATCTGGTCGAGCAGCGAGGGTTGACTCCGATCCGTGACGTTGACCCGCCGGACCGCTACGGTGATCATCTCCGCCCCGCTCCGTTCGAATGCCTCACGCATCTCTTCATTGCTTCTGTACTTCCCCGTTCCAATGATCAAACGGGAAGAGAAGTCCCGCCCCGCAATCGTCAGCTTTTCCTGCATACCTGCTCTCCTTCCCTTCTCGACGCTCCGCGTCCTCATCGGCGACGCTCCGCGTCCTCATCGGCGACGCTCCGCGTCCTCATCGGCGACGCTCCGC
>JBMUAP010000110.1:0-8153 GCA_049454155.1 Blastocatellia bacterium | reverse complement strand
CCGACAGCCATCCAAGTCTCATCCAAGTCTGGAAGGGGTGGAGGGGTGGAGGGGTGGAGGGGGTAGGTAGAGTCGACTGACTGGCGATTGGAGACGAGAGATGAAGATTCCCAAAGGACACCCATATCGCAAACAGGTACGCAATGGCCCGGTGGTCGAAAGGGGGGCCATCGCCAGCCGACAGGGATCCAGGCCTCGGCGCTCCAGCCCGGCACTGGGGAGGTCGGCCACCGGCGCAGGGCAGGACGGCTCACGGGTTCTTTGGGCGATCATCCTCCTGGGAGGAGTGGTTGCCAGCGGATTTCTGCTCGCTCTGCAATCACAGGCGAAAGTGCGTCGGTTGGGCCAGCAGGATGCCGAACTCAAGGCCGAGTTTTACGAACTGGCCAAGCAGCAACGGTTCGAGGATGATCGCCGACGCCAAGCGATCGACGAGGTCCAACGGAAGGTGCTGACGCGTTCACCGGCGGGGGGACTGGTCCAGCCTGCTCTTCAGCGAGCAGCGCTCCCTTCGCCAATTGCTGCCCGGGAGGCTTCCGTCTTCCGGCCAGCACGGGTCTCCCGTGAGAAGGACAACCGCGTCACCGAGCCTTCCTCTGTCAGACCCGCGAGTACTGCGGTGATCTCCGATGAGGGAGAGGCTTCGCCTCGACAGGGGGGATGGAAAGAGCCGGCAGTCGTTCCTGTGGTCCAGACCCGAACGGCCCCACAGACCAGGCCCCGCCGGATCGAAGCGGTCGTCTCCGAGCAGTAACTCTGATCCAGTCCAATTGTCATGCCGAAACGTCGATCCGAACAGCACCAGGAGACTCCCTTGCCCCAGCGCCGCCTCAACCACATGGGCCTGGTGATTCTGGGATGGATTCTGCTGATCCTTGGCCGTCTCATCTGGCTGCAATGGGTCGAACACGAGACATATCAAGCGCGGGCACAACTGCAGCACGAGAGCAAATCTCACCTGATCGCTCCGCGTGGAGCGATCGTTGACCGCCATGGGGAATCGCTCGTCACCAGCAAAGTTCTCAACTCCGTCTACTTCGATCCAAAGCGATTTCAATCCCGGCTCGCCAAGGAGAAGCGGACCTTGGCGGAGAAGCGTCAGGAGGCGGTCCAGTATCTTGCCCCACTGCTCGGTCAGTCCCCACAACAGTTACTGGACACCCTCGAAA
Organism: Blastocatellia bacterium; assembly: GCA_049454155.1. GTDB lineage: Bacteria > Acidobacteriota > Blastocatellia > RBC074 > RBC074 > CAIOZW01. The sequence continues at coordinate 6,984 of JBMUAP010000110.1, read as the reverse complement.
ACCGCAAGAGCCTGACCTCGCTGCGCCGTCGAATTCCGCCCGATGAAGCGAAGCAAGTTCGACAAATCATTGCCGACCACAGACTGACTGGGATCGAGTTTGAGGAGGAGGAGGTTCGCGCCTACCCCAATCACCAACTGGCCGCCCACCTGCTGGGGTATGTCGGATGGACGGAAGCGCCGATCCAGGGAACGGTCAGTGCCCCCAATCTCCCCAGCAACTCGACCGAACCTGCCGTTCGTGGAGTGGCCGGCATTGAAAGCCGCTTCGACAATTTTTTAGAAGGGCACAAGGGTGAGGTGGCGGTGGTGCGAGATGCCCGGCGCAAGCCCTATCAGCGTACCGATCTCCCACCGACTGCGGGGTCGACCGTCTGGTTGACGATCGATGCGACGCTCCAGCGCAAGGTGGAACTGCTGCTGGAACAGACGGTTCGTCAGCATCGGGCCAAGGGAGGCTCGGTGGTGATCATGGATCCCTGGACCGGCCGGATTCTCGCCATGGCCAATGCTCCCACCTTTGACCCTGGCAGGAGGGAGCGGTCGATCCAGGATCACTCCGCGTACGTCAACCAAGCGATCTCGGCTCCTTATGAGCCCGGCTCGATCTTCAAGATCATCACGTTTGCGGCTGCCTTGGAGGAAGGGGTCGTCCGCCCGGGCGATCGTCTCGATTGCGGCAATGGGCAGATGACGATCGGGCGGCGCGTCATTCGCGACACTCACGCCTACGGTCTCATCCGCATGGAAGAGGCCTTCGCCAAATCGTCGAATGTCGGCGCGATTCGGCTGGCTCAACGGATGGGCCATGAGACCTTTCACCAGTACATCAAAAAGTTTGGGTTTGGAGATCGGACAAAGGTCGACCTGCCGGGAGAGGCAGCCGGGATTCTTCGCCGACCAGATCGTTGGAAGCCAGACTCGATTGGGTCGATCGCCATGGGACAGGAGATCGCGGTGACGCCACTCCAGGCGGTCGCTGCCGTCTCGGTCATTGCTAATGGCGGAAGGTGGGTCCGGCCGTACCTCGTCGAGCGGGTGACGTCACCTGACGGGAGAGAGATTTTCTATCGCCCAGAGCGGGAAGAGCGACAGGTGCTGCGGCCAGAAACGGCCGCCCAGATGACTCGCCTGATGGAGGGAGTGATCACCGAGGGAACCGGTCGCCAATCGATCCAGTTCGACGGCTTTACCGTGGCGGGCAAGACGGGCACTCCCCAGAAATGGAGCGAAAAAGGAGGATACAAGGCCGGCCTCTACATGCCCTCTTTCCTCGGCTTCGTCCCAGCGACTGAGCCGCGCTTTGCCATGGCGGTGATGATCGACGAGCCCTCCGCTGGAGCCTATTACGGAGGGGTGGTCGCCGCGCCCCTCTTCGCCCGCTTAGCCGAGGTGGTGCTGGGAGATCGCGAGGTCCAGCCCGACGACCCGCGCTATCGGGAGATGATCGACAGGCTCGCGCGGCTGGCACCGGAACGACCAGCGGTCAGACCGCTCATCGATGGAGACGTGATCGGCGCTGCCCCGCCCTCCCAGACGAGTGCACTCCCGCCGGTGGCCTATTCGCGTGCTTCGGTCCCCACGGCCCCATCTGTGGACCCCCTCCCGCGAAGCCAGGACCAGGCGGTCGTCGCCCCGACTCCCCCGACCGGAATCGAATCTCGGCGTGCCGTGTCTGCGCCGTTCCAGGACAGTCAAAGCAGCTTGACTGGCGGAGCCCGTGGCAGGCCGGTGAGCGTTCGACCCCGTTCCAAGGGAGCAGCAACCCCCATGCCAGATCTGCGTGGGTTGGGGATGCGGCCCGCCACTGAGGCTTGCCTCAACCTGCACTTGGAGGTCAAACAGCGAGGAGAGGGATCACGGGTGGTCAGCCAGATCCCGCCGGCTGGCGCCCCGGTCCGGCCCGGGGATCTTTGCCAGATCACTTTTGGTGAGAAGGAGTGAGGGGGTGAGGGAAGAACGATGACGCAACTCGCCGAGATCGTCCAGCAGCTTGATGCCGTGGCCACCGGCCCGTGGGAGGAGCACGCTCGCCACCATCTCGCGGCGGTTCGCGATATCGTCACGCACGACTCGCGCCGGGTCGTTCCAGGGGGCCTCTTTGTGGCGATTCGCGGGGCCCTCGTCGATGGCAATCGATTTGTCGCGGAGGCGGAGCGGCGCGGGGCCGTCGCCATCGTCTCGGAAGAGGCCCCCCCGGTCGGGTATGCCGGTGTCTGGTTGCGGGTCAACGATGCGCGACGCGCCCTGGCACAGATCGCCACGCTGGTGCATGGCGCCCCTTCGACCCGACTGGCGCTGGTCGGAGTGACGGGGACCAACGGAAAGACGACGACGGCCCACCTTGTCGCCTCGATCTTTGCCGCCGCCGGGAAGCGCACTGCGGTCATGGGAACGATTGGATATCACATCGCTGGGCAGGTCGAAGCGGCCCCCTTCACCACCCCCGAAGCCCCAGAGATCGCCGACTTTCTCCGGCGAGCGGTCGAGACCGGCGTCACGCACGCGGTCATGGAGGTTTCGTCGATCGCTCTCGCCCTGCATCGGGCCGATGACCTCCACTTTCAGGTCGCCGCCTTCACCAATCTGACCCAGGACCACCTCGATTTTCACGGGACGATGGAAGACTACTTCGATGCCAAGCGCCGCCTCTTCGATGGGCGGATCGGGGTGCTCCCACGTCACGTCGTCGTCAACCTCGATGATCCCTACGGACGCCGGTTGCTCTCCAGCCTTGAGACGGGAGAGACCCAATGCTGGTCGTATGGGATTGTCTCCCGCGAGGATGGAGGGGGCGCGGCAACGCCCTTGCCGCTCGTCTGGGCCGAGCTCCCGATCGCGCTCGGGCTCAACGGCCTTCACTTTGCGGTGCAGACTCCGGTGGGGGAAGTGGTCGTCGACTCTCCGCTCGTTGGTCGTCCGCATGCCAGCAACCTCCTCTGTGCCGTGGCGATCTCGCTCGCTCTGGGAATGTCACCTGCGGAGATCACGGCGGGGATCCGCGCCTGCCCAGGGATCGATGGGCGGTTTGAGCGCATCTCGACTCCCGCTGACGAGGTGACCGTCATCGTCGATTACGCGCACACACCGGATGCGCTGGCGCGCGTGCTGCAGACGATTCGCACGGCCCGGCCCAAGGAAGAAGAGGGAACCTGCGGCGCGGCTGGGCGTGTTCTTACCGTCTTCGGGTGCGGTGGGGACCGCGATCGTACCAAGCGTCCGCTTATGGGGGAGGAGGCAGCCCGGTGGAGCGATCTGGTCCTCGTCACCTCCGACAACCCGCGATCGGAGGATCCGCTGCGCATCCTCAACGATATCCGGGTGGGTTTGGATCGAATCGGCGCCGCCTACCGCCTGATTGTCGATCGACGCGAAGCCATCTTTTCGGCGATTGCCGAGGCTCGCCCGGGAGATGTCGTGCTGATCGCCGGCAAAGGTCACGAGACCTACCAGGTGCTATCCAGTGGGTCGATCCACTTTGATGATCGGGAAGTCGCCGCAGAGGCGTTGGCCGAACGAAGAACCTATCGTGGGCAGTTTCCTGGAGGCTCGAGTGGAAAGCCTGTTCACTGAGCGTCACCGGAACAATCCACGGGACATTTCTCTGTCGGAGACTGATCCGACGAGGGCTCCAAGGGGAAGTCGCCAGAAGGAGGGGAGAGCATGACACTCGCGGAGATGGCGCGGATCTGCGCGGCGAGCCACATGATGGCTCCGCCGCTGGCCGCCACGGAGCCACGCTCTTTCCAGATCGATTCCCGCGCGGTCGAGCCCGGGGATCTCTTCCTGGCGATTCCCGGAGAGCGGGTCGACGGCCACCAGTATGTCGGAGAGGCCTTGCAACGGGGAGCGGTGGCGGCGCTGGTCATGCACCATCGGCTGCCTTTGCCCTTTCTCCCCTTCGCACCGCCCGAGGGCACCGATGCTGGCGATGGAGCAGACGCTGGCATTGATCCGGGGAAGCTCCTCTTTGTCGAGCAGACCGTCTGCGCGTTGCAGCAGCTCGCGACCCGCGTCCTGGCGGCGTGGGGGAGACCAGTCGTCGGGATCACCGGAAGTGCCGGGAAGACGACCATCAAGGAGTTGACGGCCCACCTCTTGGAGGGGCTCGGCCGGGTGCTCAAATCGCCGGGGAACCTCAATACGGGGTATGGGCTGCCCTTGGCGGTCTCGCGCATGATCTGCGCCGGCCAGCGACCAGAGCAGTTCGACCTGGCGGTCCTCGAAATGGGCATGAGCGGGTATGGCGAGATCGCGCGGCTGACCGATCTGGCGCGCCCCCAGATCGGCGTCGTCGCCAATGTCGGGACGGCGCACCTTGAATTCTTCGGCTCGATCGAGCGGATTGCGCGGGCCAAGGCCGAGATGGTCGAAGGGATCGTTCCCGGAGGAATCGCCGTCCTCAACGCCGATGATCCGCGGACCCTGGCGATGGGACAATTGCGCTCCGATCTGCGGGTGATGACCTTTGGGATCGAGGCGGAGACGGCCGAGGTGCGGGCGACCGATCTGGTCATGCAGTCGGATCTTCGCGGCACGAGTTTTCTGCTCTGCACGCCGACGGGAAAGTCGCCAGTCCACTTTCCCTTGCTTGGCCGGCACAATGTCAGCAACGCGCTGGCAGCAGCGACGGTCGGGGTCGCCCTGGGAATGTCGACCGAGCAGATTGCCGATCGGCTCTCGTCAGCTCTCCCGGCGGCCAATCGTGGGGAGGTGCTCAGTTTCCCCTTCGTCGCCAAGGGAGAGTCCGGCCAAGTGACCGTCGTCGATGACTCCTACAACGCCAACCCTCCGGCCCTGCTCGAGGCGGTTCGCGCGATCACGGAGCGACAACCGAGTGGGCCGGTCCGCCGTATCCTCGTCGCTGGGGAGATGCTCGAACTTGGTCCGGAAGGGCCTCGTCTGCATCGATCCTGCGGCCGTGAGATCGCCGCGGCCGGGATCGACCTCCTCATTGGAGTTCGCGGATTGGCGGCCGAGCTGATCGAGGGGGCGATTGAGGAGGGGGGGATGGCCCGAGACCTCACCCGCTTCTTTGAGAACGCCGCCGACGCGGCTGACTGGCTGCTCGGTGAACTCCAACCGGGCGACCTGATTCTCGTCAAAGGTTCGCGTGGGGTTCGCTTGGAGTCCCTCGTGCGGAGGCTTGCCGCCGCGCTTGCCCCTCCCGACGAACCGGCTTGACCTGACATGATCGACAGACAGCCCATCGAGCGAGGCGCGGCTCGATGGCCAACAGGGCACCAGCCCCCCTTTCTCCACGACCGAGAGTGAACCGGGATGCTCTATTATCTCTGCTACGAACTTCTGTACCGGAATTATGCCGCGCAGTATCCGTGGCTGAAAATCTTCAATGTCTTCCAGTATGTCACCTTCCGGACGGCCTACGCCGCGATCACGGCGCTGGCGCTGAGCCTCGCCGTCGGACCGTTGGTCATTCGCAAGCTGCGCGAGTTCAAGTTCGGGCAGGAGATCCGGGAGGAGGGACCGGCGACTCACCGCGCCAAACAGGGAACCCCGACGATGGGAGGGGTCCTCATCATCGGCTCGGTCCTCTCTTCGACCCTTCTCTGGGCCAATCTGCGCAACTGGGCGGTCTGGGTGGCCCTGGTGGGGATGCTCGGCTGCGCGCTCATTGGGTTTGCCGACGACTACCTGAAGATCGTGCGACGGCGCAGTCTCGGGTTGAGCGGTCGCCAGAAACTTCTCGCCCAACTTGCCGTCTGTCTGCTGGTCGGCTGCTCAACAGCGACCCGGCAAGGCAGCCAACCGTTTTCCTTCCGTGCCTTGGACATGCGTCAGCAGGACCCCAAGGGAGCCCCGGCGTGGGAGCTCAAAAGTCCAGAGGCTCGCTACGACATCCAGCGCAAATTGGCCCAGGCACTGAGGCCCCGTGGCACGGTCTTTCGGCGCGGTGAGCCAAGCATCTTGATTGCTGCCGAGCGGGGCACCGTGATCGGCGATGGCCAAGCCATCCAGCTGGAGGGAACCGTCCGTATCACCCTGCTGGGCGAGGAACCGGTTGAGATCACCGGGGACACCGCCCGCTGGTTACCGCGCCAGGAGCTGATGGTCATCGACCAGAGGCCCGTGGCGCTCGATCGCCGGTCCCGCATCAGTGCGGAAACGGCTCAGTACTTCATCAAGCGTGACCTGGTCGAGCTCCGCGGTGCCCCCGTGCTTGAGCACTGGCAAGACGGACGCAGCAAAGCAGGAAACGCCAAAACACACGCTCCGCTCCCTCTGAAAGTCAAAGCCCAGTGGGTCGACTGGAAGCCGGAGCGGGGCGATCTCACCGCACCTGCGGTGGTGCGCGGCGAGCAGTTCGAGCAATCCAAGCCGGCTCCAGCCAAAGACGAAAAGCCAGCGCCCAGCCTTGTCCTGACCGCCCAGGGGCTGCGCGGCAATTTGCGCCAGGGCTATGTGGACCTGGTCGCTCCGGTGCAGGTGCGACGCGCCGATGGCAAGGGTTGGCTCGACGCCAAGCAAACCCGCTGGGCCATCAATGATCAGTTGCTCAGCAGCGACCAACCCTTCACGGGTCAGTTCAATGCCCTGAAAGCCAAGGGAGATCGCTTCACGGTCGATCTGGAGAAGAGTGATGTGAAGGTCTCCCGTGGCTGCGAGTTGGAACAGCCTGGTGAGCGGCTGACGGCCATGCGGTGTCTCTGGAACTGGCCGAGTGGGCGGTTTGTAGCCACCGATCAGGTGGTGCTCAAACGCGACACGTACAAGCAGGTCACCCGGGCCAAGCGCTTGGAAGGAAAGATCGGTGACGACGGAACCGCTGTCTTCAGTTCCCCCGGAGAACGGGTGAATTCCCGTTTCACCCTTCCGCCGAAGGGCCAAGGGGGAGGGGGAAAGAAGCGAGCTCCTGCTCCAATTGCGTTCTGAGCATCAAGCTCCAACCCTCAATCCAGCTCTCATCGCTGCGGCTGAAGCAACGCGGCGACCATCCCGCCACCAGCAGCAGTCCATCCTCAGC
>JBMUAP010000109.1:0-8157 GCA_049454155.1 Blastocatellia bacterium | reverse complement strand
CGGAAGGGCGACGACTTGAGCGTGAGCTGCGGGGGGCGATTCGAGTCGATTGGGGAGGGAGTGTCGAGTGGTACCCTCCTGGATCGGAAGCGAGCGTCCACCAGCGCGAAGTTGCCCGGCATAGGCAATGGGGATACCCAACCCGGCTGGTTGATGCCGCGACACTTCAGCGGTTGCTTCCCGGTGTTCGACCGGGTTCGATCGGTGCCGCCAGTTTCAGCTCAGAGGAGGGGACGGTCGATCCGGTGGAGGTGGTGCAGGCCCTGCTGGCGCAGGCGCAAGCTTATGGCGCGCGACTCCTCGACGCCTGTGCGGTGACTGGGTGGCTCTTTGCTGGAGAGGGGGGAACTGGGCGGATCCGTCGTGTCCGGGGCGTCCAGACGACCCAGGGGGAGATAGACGGTGAGGTAGTCGTCCTGGCGGCAGGGACTGGTATTCCGACGATGGCGGGTCTGGCGGGAGTCCAAGTCCCGCTGGTCGAATCCCCTGGATTGCTGCTCCATCTACGCCCGGAAGGACGGTTGGTCGATCGGGTCGTTCTGGCTCCCGGCGTACATCTCCTGCAACGGCGGGATGGCCGGTTGATTACGGGAAGTGGGTTTGGAGGGACGCCCTCGAACGACCAGAGTCCAGCTCAAATTGAACGGATGCGCGCTGCCGCTGTCCCTCTCCTTCCGTCTTTGCGGGATGCCCAGTTTGAGCGATTGACACTTGGGTGGCGCGTCATGCCACAGGATGAGCTGCCGATCCTCGGCTTTCCCCACTCACTTCCTAATGTCTACCTGGCCGCGATGCACAGCGGAATCACCCTGGCGCCGCTGATTGGCCGGCTGGTGGCAACCGAGATTCTCGACCGGATTCCGATCGATCTCCTCGCCCCCTTCCGGATCGAGCGGTTTTCCAGGGTGGCAGGCCATTGAGTCGGCAATGTCGATCTCGCATATCCGGAATGTTCCTGGTCGCTTGGCGCAAGCGGAGAGATCTACGATAATCGGATCCTGTTGACGACTTTGCTGACAGATGACGCTGCCGATATTGGCGCGAGATTTTGACTCGATTGGACGTGCCCGATCATGAGCCTCCAAGACCCCCCGGTCCCTCGCTCCTCAGATCGTCCGGAGACCCTCGATTCTCACGGCGAAGGCTTGGTGCTGCCGCTGGAAGATGCCTCGTGGGAGCCCCATTCGCTTGTCGGACAGGAGGAGCTCCTCTTGACCCTTCGGGACAGCTTTCTCGAAGGGGAGCGCGCGCAGGTGCTGCAGGGGCCTGCCGGAATCGGCAAGACCGCCGTGGCGCTGGAGTATGCCAAGCGGTACCGGTCCGATTACCGGGTGATCCTCTGGGCAAGGGCACGGAGCGTCGAGACCCTCATCTCCGATTTCTCCACGCTGGCGGAGACTCTACAACTGCCCGAAGCGCAGTCGCCGTACATGAGCATGTCGGTTGGAGCGACGCTCACTTGGCTGGCCAACCACGGCGACTGGCTGCTCATCCTCGACGATGTACTCGACCTCGCGCAGATTCAGACCTATGTGACTTTTAGTGAAAGAGGGAACGTCCTGGTGACGACCCGGGCCGCTGCCCCACCCGGGGTCGGCGCGACCCGGACGGTCTATCGGTTGAGCCGCGCCGACGGGGCCACGCTCCTCTTGCGACAAGCCGGGATCCTCACGCCGGGAGTTCGCCCGGGTCGAGCAGGAGAGGCGGAGTGGGAGGAGGCGGAGCGGCTGGTCGCGTTCCTCAGGGGGCAGCCCCTGGCCTTGACGCTCGCCGGGGCGACAATTGCCGCGAGTGGCCTCGGGATCGAGGAATACCATCGGCTGCTGCGGCAAACGATCGCGGATCCGACCACCGTCACCGCACAGGGCCTCCTCTCGGCCACGATCCAGTTCTCGATCGAGGGCCTCGCCAAGGTCTCGCCGACCGCCTTGTCGCTGCTGCGGGCGGCGGCCTTTCTGCATCCGGGGGAGATTCCGGAGGAGATCCTGCGCGAGGTTGCCGGTGAGTTGGGGATCGAGTTCGAGTTGCGCGACGAGGCCGATGATCCAGTCGCGGACATTCTGGAAGAGGCGGCACGGTTTGGGTTGCTGCGCTTCTTGCCGTCATCCGAGGCGATCGACCTCTCGGACCAGATCCAGCTGGAGTTACGCGAGACATCTGGCTCGGAGGAGCAGGTGGACTCGCTCGAACGGGCCATTCGAGCGGTCGAGATCCTCTTTCCCGGTGCGCCCGAAGGCAACCCCCCGGAGTGGCCGCTCTGCAACCGGCTTCTCCCGCACGGCTTGACCCTCGCCGAGACGATCGAGCGGGAGAATGTGACCACCTCCGACGCCTCCTTGCTGCTCAGCGTCCTCGCCTACTACCTCGATCTGCGCGGGCAGGTCGCGGCCGCTGAGCCGCTCTACCGGGCCGCCCTTGCCATTGAAGAGAGTCGCCTCGGCGAGGACCATCCGGATCTGGTGACGCTGCTCAACAACCTCGCGCTCATCTACGAGGCGCAGAACCGGGATGCCGATGCCGAACGACTGCTTCGTCGTGCGCTGGTGTTGAAAGAGAAGGCGCTTGGGTTGACCGATCCCTCGACTCTCTCGACACTCGGCAACCTCGCCTATCTGCTCCAGCTCCAGGGGGAGTACCGGGAAGCGGACGAGCTGCTGACGAGAGCGCTCGAAATGCAGGAGTCCCTGCACGGTCCGCACGACCTCACGTTGATCCCCTCTCTGGAGAGCCTTGCTGATCTGCACGCTGCCCAATGGAACTATGCCACGGCCGAGTCTCTCTGTGAGCGTGCGCTGGCGATTCGCGAGAAAGTTCTGGGTCAGGACCACCCTGAGACGGCTCGCAGCCTCGACAAGCTCGCCGAGCTCTACGTCGCCCAGTCGAAGAATACCGCCGCCGAACTCTTCTTTTCACGGGCCTGCAAGATTCGCCTGAAGGTCCTCCCGGAGGACCACCCCGACTTGGCGCTCAGCTATATGCAGTTGGCGGACCTCTTTACTACCCTCCACCGCTATGCCGACGCAGAGCGCTGCTATGCCCGATCCTACTCGATCTATTCCCGGATTCTGGGCCCCGTCCATCCCCGGACGATCAAGGTCCAGTTCAACTACGACTCCCTCATGTTGAAGATTGGCAAGTGAGCCTCGAGCCCCATCTCTTCAACGAGCGCTCAACTCTGCCTCCATAAGCAGAACGGGACCAGGAATCGCTGCTCCTGGCCCCGTCCGGGAATGGTTGCGTTGGTTGCGGACTTGTTAGTCGGCACCGAGTGGTTGCAGGGGTTCGGGCATTCCCTGGCCGAGATCTTCCGTCTCTCGTACCCGCTCCTTCTCTCCCCGCTCCTCGATCATGGTGTAGATCGTCGGAATGAAGAGGAGGGTGATCAGGGTGGAGGTGATCATCCCGCCGATGACGACGCGGGCCATCGGGGCCTGTACCTCGGCTCCCTCGCCAATCCCGAGCGACATCGGGATCAGCCCCAGGATCGTTGTCAACGTCGTCATCAGGATTGGACGCAGCCGTCTCCGTCCGGCCAGCTCGACCGCGTGGCGCAGGATCAGCTTGTCGCGCGTGCGGAGGAGGTTGGTATAGTCGACCAGGACGATCGCGTTGTTGACCGCGATTCCCGCCAACAGAATCGCCCCGATGAAGCCCTGCATGTTGAAGGTCGTCTTGGTCAGGAAGAGTGAAAGGCTCACCCCGATTCCTGCCAACGGAATCGAGAAGAGGATGATCAGTGGATCGCGGAGCGATTCAAACTGGGAGGCCATGACCATGTAGACGAGGACGATCGCGATGATCAAACAGAAGAGCAGTTCATTGAACGACTTCTGCTGTTCCTCGTACTCACCTCCGTAATTGAGTGAGAAGCCGGAGGGGAGCGTGACATTCTGCAATCGCTGGTCGATATCCCGCATGATCGATCCCAGATCGCGATTGGCGTAACCCGCCGTGACGCGGACGAGCCGCTCCTGATCCTGCCGTTCGATCGAAACGGGCCCCTCGCGTCGAACCAAGGTCACCAGATCGCCGATCGGGACGTTCTGTCCGGCAGGGGTCAGCACGGTGACGTCCTTCAACTGGCCAATGTTGGCACGTTGTTGTTCACTGAGCCGCACGAGGATGTTGAACTCCTCCCCTTGTTGCCGGAATTGGGAGGCGCGACGGCCTCCAATCACCGTCTCGAGCGTCGTCGCGACATCGGAGGCGTTGATGCCAAGAGAGGCCGACTTGGCCCGATCGACCTTGATGACCATCTCCGGGAAGCCTTCCCGTCGACTGACTGACGAATCGGTGATCCCTGGAACCGTATCGACGACATCTTTGATCCGCCGCGCCACATCACCTGCCGTCTGCATGTCGAATCCGCGGATCTCAACCGAGACCCGCTCTCCACCCGAGTTGCCGCCCATTCGTTGCGCGAAATTGCTGCTGCTCGAGCGGGCCCGGACGATCAAGCCCGGTTGCAGCATCATCTTGGGACGCAGCGCGTTGACAACATCCTGGCTCGATCGTGTCCGCTCGTTGCGCGGCACCAGCAGAACGCGCAGGTTGATCGAGTTGGTCGAATTGGACTGCCATCCTCCTCCACCGACTTCCGATAAGAGGCTGGTCATCTCGGGAACCTCGCGACGAATGATCGCCTCGGCCCGCTTGGCCAGCTCGTCGGTCACCTCGATGCGCGTTCCGGCTGGCAATTCGAGGTCGACCCGCACCTCTGACTCATCTGTCTCCGGCATCATCTCGAACCCGATGAACTGGACCAGTCCCAGTGCACCCGCAAAGAGCAGCACCGCCAACAATACCACCGTCTTGCGGTGCGCCAGTGACCACCGAATCGCCATCTGATACCGCTCGTCGAGAAGGTCGAGCAATCGCCCGATCATGTTGACGATCCAGTTGAGGAGTGGATGGCGTTTGGCATCAGGTCCTTTGATCTGCAGGTATTTCGAGCAGAGAACTGGCACCAGCGTCAATCCAATCAAAAGGGAGAAGAAGAGGGAGAAGCTGACGATATAGGCCAACTGGTTGAACATCACTCCGGTGAACCCACTCAGAAAGACGAGGGGAACGAAGACGCAGACCGAGGTCAGGGTCGAGGCGGTGATCGCCAGGGTCACCTCGCTCGCGCCCATCACCGCCGCTTCCGCCTGCTCGTGCCCGATCTCGCGGTGGCGGTAGATGTTCTCGATGATGACGATCGCGTTGTCGACGATCATTCCGACGCCGAGGGCCAGGGCGCCAAACGACATGGTGTTGAGGGTGAAGCCATTGGCATACATCAACATGAACGTCCCGATGACCGTGATCGGGATCGAGGCCGCCACGATCAGGGTGCTTCGCAGATTCCGCAGGAAGAAGAGGAGGGCCAGAATTGCCAGCAAGCTTCCGGAGATCGCCGCAGATTTCAGGTTGTTGACCGATTGGGTAATGAACTTTGACGAATCGAAGATCGGCTGGATCTTGATCTGTGGAAAGAACTTCCTGATCGACTCCAGTTCCTGATAGACGTTCTGGGCCACCGCCACGGTGTTGGCACCAGACTGTTTGCGGATCGAGAAGCGGACGCCAGGTTTGTCATCGATACGCACCGTTTGACGAATCTCTTCGTGCGTGTCGCTCACCTCGGCGACGTCGCGCAGGTAGATCGGACGGCCACCCCGGGCGGTCACGACGACATTCTCGATCTCGGCGACGCTTTGAAACTCCCCTTGCGATCGGAGCAGGACCTCGTACTGCCCCTCCTCCATCGGGCCGACGGGGCGGTTCTGGTTCTCCGTGCGCAGGATGTTGACGATCTGGTTGACGGAGAGGTTGTAGGAGCGCAGCTTCTCGGTCTGCAGCTTGACCTGGATCTCCCGGCGGAGCCCGCCGCGAATGTCGACTGCAGCGACACCCGGGACGCGCTCGACCCGCGGTTGGACATCCTTTTCGAGCAGGGTTCTCAGCTCACGCGAGTCCATATCGGCCGAGACCGCCAGGAACATGATTGGGAACTGGTTGGTGTCGAACTTGAAGATGGTCGGGGGCAGAACATCTTCGGGGAGGGCGCCCCGGACGCGATCGACGCGGGTCCGAACCTCGTTTGCCGCTTCGTCGAGATTGACGTCGTAATTGAACTGGACCCGCACGTTGCTCGACCCTTCCGAAGAGGTCGAGCTGATCCGATAGACACCCGGAGCCGAGCTGAGCGCCGCTTCCATCGGACGGGTCACCAGGTTCTCGACCTCTTCCGGTGCGACTCCAGTGTACTCGGTTCGGACGGTCAGCGTCGGGTTCTGAATCTCTGGCATGAGATCGACGGGCAGTCGGGTGAAGGCGATCGCACCGAGGAGCACGATGACGGACATCACCATATAGACGGTGATGGGACGGCGAACGGAGACACTTGGTAAACTCATAACATACCTCGAATAGCGCTACTTCTTGGTGGGACAGAGACGAGCACGACGCCGTCCGTTCCGTTCATCTGGAGCGGGACTCTGGGCCCCGTTCCTTTGGTGGTGTCGAGGGAGGCGCTCCCGTGGGGGCCTCCCCTTCCGGGCCGTTGCGGCGTTGTCCCCGCCCGCCCGAGTTCATCTCCTGAACACGAACGGCGTCCCCTTCCTTGAGCATATTGGATCCGCGGGTGATGACGAGGTCTCCCGCGATGAGTCCAGTGAGAACCTCTACCTTGTCGCCCTGGGTCAGGCCTGTCTGAAGAGGAAGGTACTTCGCCTTCTGCTCCTCGATGGTGTAGGCACCCGGCTGATCTCCCCTGTAGACAAGGGCGTCACGTGGGATGAGGATCGATTCGTGGGAAGTCCCGAGATCAAGGTTGATGCGGGCGAACATCTCGCCCTTGAGAGCACCACCGCGATTGGCGATCTCGATCTCAAGCATCCCGTTGCGGGTTTGCGGGTCGAGGGTCGGGGAGATCCGCATGATGCGGCCCGTAAAGGTCTCTCCGGGCAGGCTGTCGATCGTTACGTTGACCGTCAAGCCACGTCGAACCCGGGCAATGTCCCGCTCCGACGCCTGGGCGTCGACGATCATCGGGTTGACGCTGACGACGGTGACGATCGGATTGGCAGAGGTGACGAGGGCGCCGGTCGCCACCAGGCGCCGTGAGATGATACCGCTGATCGGCGAAGAGATCTGGGTCTGCCCCAGGCGGATCGTCAGTTCGCGTTGCTCGGCTTCCGATTGTCGGCGCTGCGCTCGCGCCAGTTCGAGCTGGGACTTGGCGACGGTGTGGCGCATCTCGAGCGTGTCCAGTTCGTTGCGCGAGAGGACGCCGGCCTCGACCAGCTGAATTCGACGGTCGAGCTCGATCCGGGCATTGGCTAGTTCGGCCTCCCGCTGGGTGATCTGGGCATCGACCACCGCGAGCGTCGCATTGGAGCGCTCGATCTGCTGGCGAATCTCGTCATCCTCGATCGTCGCCAGCAGTGCGCCTTTGGCGACGACCTGTCCCGTATCGACCAGAAGTTGGGTGAGACGACCGGCGACCCGCGGGCTGACATCGACCGACTCTTTCGCCCGCAGCGATCCGGTGAGGGTGATCGACTCCGAGATGCGGCCCATCGCCGCCACTCCAGTCTGGACCTGCACCGCCCGACCTCCCCCTCCAGGGCCTCCGCGACGGGCCCCGCCTGGTCCGCCGGGTCCCCCCGCGCCTCCCGGCCCGGCCGGAGCTTCACTCTTGGTCATCTCCTGGTAGACCCGGTAGCCGGTATACCCCAGTAACCCCAGAAGTGGAGCCAAGATCAACAACCTCGTAATACTTTTCTTCAGAGCCATATGATTGCTTATCCATCCCTCTCCGTTGATTCCTCTTGCCGATACGCTGGCCTCATTGGCACAAGCATGCCAGTTGATCCATCCGCCCGGCCCTCAGACTGGCAGAAAGGCTTCATGACGTAAGAAAGCGTGAATCAATTACATGATTTTTGTCGTCAACACTACTCAACCTATTGTGGAAAATTGATTTCCCTCTCAAGAATCGATGGCAGAAGTGTCCCAGTTCGCCAAGCAGGGCAGATTCAAGCGAGAGCGGCTCGGCGATCCCTTCCGCAGACGGCCATTGCGCACGATTGACGCTTGCTGGCAGTTGCGGTAACCATGAAAGAGGGGCGAGGGGCGAGGGGCGAGGGGCGAGGGGCGAGGGGTGAGGGG
>JBMUAP010000108.1:0-8162 GCA_049454155.1 Blastocatellia bacterium | reverse complement strand
GGGCTCGACCGCTCGCGCTCATGGAAGATTGCCGATATCGGCTGTGGCACCGGCGCCTCGACCCTCCTCCTCGCCAAGGAGCTGGACGCCGAGATCACCGCTGTCGACCGGCTGCCGGCCTTCCTCGATGAACTTCAGATCAGAGCCAACGGCCAGGGCGTGGCGCACCAGATCACCACCCTCCACTGTTCGATGGATGCCCTGCCTTTTAATGCCGGTGAGTTTGACGTGATCTGGTCCGAGGGCGCCGTCTACAACATGGGCTTCGAGGCTGGGATCTCCACCTGGCGCCGCTTCCTCAAGCCTGGCGGAATGCTGATCGTCTCCGAGATCACGTGGCTGCGCGCGACGAGACCGCCGGAGCTCCAGTCCTACTGGGAGAGCATCTACCCAGAGATCGACGTCGCTTCCGCGAAGATCCGGATCCTCGAACAGCACGGCTACCGCCCAGAGGGCTACTTCGTCCTGCCCGCTCATTGCTGGCTGGAAAACTACTATCGCCCAATGCAGCACCGCTTCCCTTCTTTCCTCGCCCAGCATGGCAATAGCCAGGCAGCCAAGGCGCTAGTCGCGGCGGAAGAGCACGAGATTACCCTCTATGAAAGGTACCAGGACGATTACGGCTATGGCGTCTATGTGGCAAGAAAGGGGTGACGGCCAGAACGAGCGGGTCCCCGCGTTCCCAAAATCTGTGGGTGAAGTTGGGCTTCCCTTCCTCTTTAATTTTGAATTTACGTTCAAAGTGAAATATCGATCCTCCTCATTTTAAGTTCGACGCAGGAGGAAGAAGAATCGAGCGACTGACTTTCGACAACCCTGTGGGGGAGGAATGACGGCATTGGACTACGCCACATTAGAGCAGCTCCGCCAGAAGCACCCGGCGTGGCGGTTGCTTTGTGCCCATCTCGCGCCGTTGGTCGCCGGTTTTCTGCACCGAGTCTTCATCGTGCCCAACGTTCGGAACATGTCTCAGGCCGACCTGGTCGAGGCCTTGGAAGACGAAATCTTCGCCCTGCGGGAGCAGCTCGGGGCCGACGCCTTTCCCGGAACCGCACTCGGCTATCTCAACGACTGGGCGGAGAACGAAAAGGGATGGTTGCGGAAGTTCTATCCGGCGGGGACAGACGAACCGCACTTCGATTTGACACCATCGACAGAGAAGGCGCTGGCCTGGCTGGAAGGGCTGACGGAGCGTTCCTTCGTCGGGACGGAATCGCGGCTGCTGACCCTCTTCGAGCTGCTGCGGCAGATGAGCGAGGGTAGCCAGACCAATCCGGAACTGCGGATTGCAGAACTGCAGAAACGCCGTGACGAGATCGATGCGGAGATCGCCCGTATTCAGTCGGGTGATCTTCCCCTCCTCGACGATACTGGATTGAAAGACCGCTTTCAGCAGTTCCTCCAACTGGCGCGGGAGCTGCTGACAGACTTTCGCGAGGTGGAGCACAATTTCCGCAAGCTCGATCGGCGAGTCCGGGAACGCATCGCCCTCTGGGAGGGAGCCAAGGGGGCACTTCTCGAAGAGATCATGGGCGAACGGGACGCCATCGCCGATTCCGATCAGGGGAAGAGCTTTCGTGCCTTCTGGGATTTCCTGATGTCCCAATCGCGCCAAGAGGAGCTGACGCGCCTGCTGGAAGAGGTCTTGTCCCTGCCGCCGATCGTCGCCTTGCGACCTGAAACCCGGCTGCAACGGGTCCATTATGACTGGCTGGAAGCAGGAGAACACACGCAGCGGACGGTGGCCAAACTCTCCGAGCAGTTGCGGAGGTTTCTCGACGATCAGGCGTGGCTGGAGAACCGTCGCATCATGGACATTCTGCAGCGGATCGAACACCACGCGCTGGCATTGCAGGAAGCGATCCCTTCCGGGGATTTCATGCCTTTGGCCGAGACAGCAGCAACGATCGAACTTCCCCTGGAGAGACCTCTCTACCGGCCGCCGCTCAAGCCGCACATTGCCGGGATCGCCCTCGACGAAGGGGATGCGGAGATTGATACGGCAGTGCTCTACGCGCAAGTGGTGGTCGATCGGACGGAGCTGATCCGCAATCTCCGGCAGGAACTCCAGGGACGCAGCCAGATCAGCCTCGGCGAGGTGGTGACTCGCCATCCGCTACGCCATGGCTTGGCCGAACTGGTCGTCTATCTGCAGTTGGCCAGTGAATGGCCCAGAACGGCGGTCGACGACGAGGTTGAGGAAGAGGTACGCTGGCAGACGGAGTCTGGCCTCACCCGCCAAGCGACCTTGCCGCGGATTATTCTCTTGAGGAGCTGACGATGAATGCACCCGAGGCCAGCACCCCCTATCAGTCGCAGAAGCCGACACTGGAAATCACACCCGTGGTGATCCCCTTGCTCAAAGGGGTGCTCTACCAGGAGGACCAACCGGGACTTTGGGCAACCCTCCTGCGTCTGCAATCGAGCGTGCGGGATTACGTCGTCGTTCTTGGACTCGACCTGGTCCTCGACGAGGCGGAAGGCTACGCTTTCTTGCAATCGCGTCCGGAAGGAGAGGAGGAGAGTCCGGTGGTCGTGCCGCGGCTGATCGAGCGGAGGCAGCTCTCCTATCCCGTCAGCCTGCTGCTCGCCCTCTTGCGAAAAAAGCTGGCGGAGTTCGACGCAGGAGGCGGCGAGACGCGCCTGATTCTCTCCCGGGAGGAAGTGGTCGAACTGATCCGGATCTTTCTGCCAGCGGGCAGCAACGAGGTGAAGTTGATCGATCAGGTCGACACCACCTTGAACAAGATTGCCGATCTCGGCTTCATCCGCCGCCTGCGTGGACAGGGGCAGATGATCGAGGTACGACGCATTCTCAAAGCATTCGTCGACGCGCAGTGGCTCGCCGATTTTGACAAGCGACTGACAGAGTATCGAGAGCAGCTCGGGCTACCGCTGGAGGGGAAGCTGGAGGCGAAGGATGGCTGACGCGCTCGAATTGGAATTCATGGCCGATGACCGGCTCGCCGGATTTCGCCTGCAACGGTTGGAGGTCTTCAACTGGGGTACCTTCGATGGACGCGTCTGGACGCTGCGCCTGGATGGGAAGAACGGCCTTCTGACCGGGGAGATCGGTTCGGGCAAATCGACCTTGGTTGATGCCGTGACGACGCTGCTGGTGCCGAGTCATCGTGTTGCATACAACAAGGCGGCCGGTGCCGAGAGCCGCGAACGCTCCCTCAAGTCCTACGTCCTGGGGTTCTACAAGTCGGAGCGGCAGGAGACGCTCGGGAGTACCCGACCGGTCGCCCTGCGCGACTTCAACCACTATTCGGTGATCCTCGGGGTGTTTCACAACGCTGGCTACAACAAGACCGTCACCCTCGCGCAGGTCTTCTGGATCAAGGATGCCAATGCGCCGCCAACCCGGCTCTATGCGGCCTGCGAGCGTGATCTCTCCATCGCCACTGATTTTTCGGGATTTGGGACGGAGATGGTCGGGTTGCGCAAGCAGTTACGGGCCAGCGAGGTCGAGTTGTTCGACAGCTTTCCTCCCTACGGCTCGTGGTTCCGTCGTCGGTTCGGCATCGACAATGAACAGGCCTTGGATCTCTTCCATCAAACCGTCTCGCTCAAGTCGGTCGGGAACCTGACAGACTTCGTGCGCCACCACATGCTGGAGCCTTTTGACGTCGCGCCCCGGATCGCGGCGCTGATTGGCCACTTCGAGGATCTCAATCGTGCTCACGAAGCGATCCTCAAGGCCAAGCAGCAGGTGGAGATGCTGACCCCACTCGTCGCCGATTGCGAGCGGCATCGGGAACTCTCCGAGGCGACGGACCGGTTGCGGGCCTGCCGGGAGGCCCTGCGCCCCTGGTTTGCGACGCTCAAGCTCGAACTCCTCGAGAAACGGCTCGCCTCGCTGAGTGAAGAGTTGGGGCGCGACCAGGCGGCGATCGAGCGGCTGGAGGAGCAGCGTCGATCTCAGCAGAGGACGGAGCGGGATCTGCGCCGCAGCATCGCGGAGAACGGTGGGGATCGGATTGAGGGCATCGAACACGAAATCCTCCAGAAACAGGATGAACTCGAGCGTCGAAAGCTGAAAGCCGCCCGTTATGAAGATCTGGTCCGCGCCCTCGGGCATCTCCCTGCGCTGACCGATGAGGAGTTTCTGCGGCAGCGGGCGGAGACCGCCCAATGGCTCCAAACGACCAGAGAGTCAGAGGACCAGATCCAGAACAACCTCAACGAGGCAAGCGTCTCTTTCACCCAGCAACGCGCCGAGTACGAACAGTTACAGGCAGAGATCAAGGGGCTCAAAGCCCGCGTCAGCAATATCGACGAAAATCAGATCCTCGTGCGGCGCTCGCTCTGCCAGTCGCTCCACCTCGCCGAGGAGGAGATGCCATTTGCCGGCGAACTGCTGCAGGTGCGCGAAGAGGAGCGGGACTGGGAAGGCGCGATCGAACGGCTGCTCCGCAACTTCGGCCTCTCTCTGCTGGTGCCGGATCGTCATTACGCGAGAGTGGCCGAATGGGTAGACCAATCTCATCTGCGAGGCCGGCTGGTCTACTACCGGGTGCGGGAAGGAGGTCGCGCCGAGCGGCCCTCGCTCCATCCGGACTCAGCGGCGCGCAAGCTGCAGGTCAAGCCCGATTCCCCCTTTTACGAGTGGATCGAACGGGAGGTGGCCCACCGCTTCGACTTGGCCTGCTGCGCAAATCAGGAACAGTTCCGCCGCGAGACTCGGGCGATCACCAAGGCCGGACAGATCAAGGCGACCGGGGAGCGACACGAGAAGGACGACCGCCATCGCCTCGATGATCGTCGGCGCTATGTCCTCGGTTGGAGCAATGCCGAAAAGATCGCCGCCTTGGAGAAAGACGCCAGACGACAGGAGGCCTCCCTCGCCGATCTGGCCAGCCGGATCAGCGCTCTGCAGAAGGAACAGTCCGCCCTCAAGGAGCGCCTCGCGGTCCTCTCAAAACTGGGAGAGTATACTGACTTTCGCGATCTCGACTGGAGACCCATCGCGGTGGCCATCGCCAGATTGGAGGCCGAGAAGCGGGATCTGGAAGCGGCCTCCGACCTGCTGCAGACCTTGACGGCTCGGTTGGCCATCGTCGAAGAGGAGCTGAAAACCACCGAAGCGGAACTCGATCAACGCAAGGATCGACGATCGAAGACCGAGCAGAAAGTCAGTACCACACAGGTGCTCCAACGAGAGGCGCAAAAGCTGTTGGCGGCCCCATCAGAAGACTGGAGCCCCCGATTTGCCCAGTTGGAGGCGATGCGTGGAGAGGCCCTTGGCAGTCAGGGATTGACGATCGAATCCTGCGACAACCGCGAGCGCGACATGCGCGAATGGCTGCAAAGCAGAATCGATGCCGAAGATTCGAAGACGAAGCGTCTCTCGGAGAAGATCATCAAGGCCATGACCGAGTACAGAGGAAAGTGGGTACTGGAAACCAGGGAGGTCGATGCCAATCTGGCGGCAGCTCCCGAGTACAGGTCGATGTTGGATCAACTGCAGGCCGATGACCTGCCCCGTTTTGAAGGGCGCTTCAAAACGCTCCTCAACGAGAACACCATCCGGGAGGTCGCCAACTTTCAATCGCAACTGGCGCGCGAACGACAAACAATCAAGGAGCGCATCACTGAGATCAACCGATCGCTGACCCAGATCGACTACAACCCCGGACGCTTCATCTGCCTCGAGGAAGAGATGAATGTCGACGCCGACATCCGCGACTTCCAGAAAGAGTTGCGTGCCTGCACCGAAGGAGCGCTCACCGGCTCGGAGGAGACCCAGTACTCGGAGGCGAAATTCCTCGAAGTGAAGCGAATCATCGAGCGGTTCCGGGGCAGAAGTGAATCCTCCGATCTGGATCGACGATGGACGGCCAAGGTGACCGATGTCCGCAACTGGTTCGTCTTCGCTGCCAGTGAACGCTGGCGGGAGGACGGCACCGAACACGAACATTACGCCGATTCTGGCGGAAAGTCTGGCGGACAGAAGGAGAAGCTGGCCTACACCGTCCTCGCGGCGAGCCTTGCCTATCAGTTTGGCCTGGAATGGGGCGCGGTCCGCTCGCGCTCCTTCCGTTTCGTGGTGATCGATGAAGCGTTCGGGCGCGGTTCCGATGAGTCGGCCCAATATGGATTGCAGTTGTTCGCGCAGCTCAATCTGCAACTGCTGATCGTTACGCCGTTGCAGAAGATTCACATCATCGAACCCTTCGTCGCCAGCGTCGGGTTTGTGCAGAACGAAGAGGGTCGCCGCTCTCTTCTGCGCAACCTGCGCATCGAGGAATACCGGGCGGAGAAGCAGAGGATGGAAGGATGATGTGGACGACTCCGTCGGATCTCAAGGCGCAGGTGCGGAAGCTCTGGGATCGCGGCCTGCTGCTGGCCTCCCTGGCGAACGGAGAAGCGGTCTTCCCACGGCGGTTGACCCTCCGCGGCCCTGACTCGCGAGAACTGAGCGAGCGGTTCTCTGAGGTGCGGGCTTGGATCGCCCAGTTATCGGCAGCCGCTGGCCCTTACCGGATCGAGTGGCGCCGCGTCAATCACCGCATACTCGGGAGCAATGAGATCCCGGGGGCGATCTGGCTGATCGGCAAGCGCCGCGCGGCGGATCAGTTTGTCTCCCTCGTCGAAGAGACCCGGGAGCAACAGCCGGCCCTCCTCCCCTGGCTCGCCAAACGGCCGCTGCAGGCCTTGGATTTGGTGGATGATTGGTCGCGACTGCTCGCGATTGTTGCTTGGCTGCGGGAACATCCCCGACCAGCGATCTATCTCCGTCAACTGGATCTTCCAGGGGTCCATACCAAACTGATGGAGAGACATCGTTCTGTCTTGGCAGAGCTGCTCGATCTGGTGCTGCCTGATGATTGGATCGACCAGACGCAGACGGGGGTGAGCGGGTTCTGTCGCCGGTATGGGTTTCTCGAGAAACCTTCGCGGGTGCGCGTTCGGATGCTCGACCCAACTATGCGGCTGTTGCCAGTTGAAGCCGATCAGGACATTACCCTGACCGAGGCCGCCTTCGCCTCCCTTGTTCTGCCAGTCAAGAAGGTCTTCATCACCGAGAACGAGATCAACTTCCTCGCCTTTCCCCCTGTCTCCGACGCGATGGCGATCTTCGGCGCTGGGTATGGGTTTGACAACCTCGCGACCGCACACTGGCTACACGATCGAGCAGTCTTCTATTGGGGAGATATCGATACTCACGGCCTCGCCATTCTTGACCAGTTGCGCGGCCACTTCCCGCACACCGTCTCGTTTCTCATGGACGAGCCGACCCTCTTGGTGCCCCGCGCACTCTGGGGCATCGAATCGCAGCCGGAAACCGCGACGCTGACGCGGCTCAACGCCGCAGAAAGCGCGCTCTACGACCGCTTGCGCCAGAACCATTGGGGTGATCGCGTTCGCCTCGAACAGGAGCGGATCGGATTCGACTTTCTGTGCAACGCTCTTCGAAGGCTCTGAGCCGCAGATCTCCGCCCGTGATCAACCGCCAAGCAGTCCCTGTGAAGAGGCGGTCCCCCCGGAACTGGCCAAGGCTGACAGCGGGCCATCTCGAAAGTGCCCCAATCTGCTCCCGCTGATTCAGGTTGTGAGCACCGGAGGGCCTACCTGCTCTGGGAGATCGTTGAGCTGGTAGCTCGTGCTGCGGCCACCCGCGTCCGATCTGCGCAGGAGCCCACGTACCAGCAATTCGTTGATGTCGCGCAGCGCGGTGTCGGGCGAGCACTTGGCGATCGAGGCCCACCGACCGCTGGTCAGCTTGCCATCAAAGCCGTCGAGCAGCCGGTTGAGCACTTTGGCCTGTCGTTCATTGAGTGGAGTGGATCCCCAGCGCGGCCAGATCGAACTGCCAGTTTGGCCACTCGCTCGACTGCCAAATGTACTTGTCATCACCGCTACTCATGCGGAGATTATCCACCGCAATCTTCGCACGCGCAACCAATTTTTCTGATGACGAGCTGCCAGGTAACGAGGGGGGGCTGCTGGCTAGATCCGCGGAGTGGAAAGAAGCGATTGGCTTGGAGCTGAGGAGCCTCTCCAAGGTGGCACTGTCTCCGACGCTCACACCGGGACCTCTTTCCCTGCGAGAGCTGCTTGTCTCTCTATTCCTTTGGATACCACCCAGCAGGTGTGTACTCCAGAACCAGATGTTTCTTGAATGTTGCGACACTCTCCATCACTTCATGGGCTTG
>JBMUAP010000107.1:0-8230 GCA_049454155.1 Blastocatellia bacterium | reverse complement strand
AATCAACGACGCTCCGGCTCTCCGTCTTGCCGATGTCGGCGTCTCGGTCCACAACGCGGTCGATGTCGCCCGGGAAGCCTCTGACTTCGTCCTTCTCGAACAGAGCCTCGATGTGCTGCGCCAGGGCATCGAGGAGGGGCGCCGCCTCTTCGCCAACACGCTCAAGTACGTCTACACCACCACCAGCGCCAATTTCGGGAATATGGTCAGCATGGCTGGGCTTTCGGTCTTCCTGCCCTTCCTGCCGCTCCTCCCGACGCAGATCCTGCTCAACAACTTCCTCTCGGATATTCCGGCGATGGCGATCGCCTCAGACCACGTTGACCGGGAACTGATCGACCGTCCGCGACGCTGGGATGTTCGTCAGATTCGCAATTTCATGCTGGTCTTCGGACTGATCAGTTCGCTCTTCGATTTCCTGACCTTTGGGCTGCTGCTGCTGGTCTGGCGGGTCTCCCCGGAAGAGTTCCGAACGGCCTGGTTCCTCGAATCGCTCTTCACCGAGCTGCTGATCCTGTTCGTCGTGCGCACACGACGCCCACTCTTCCGCAGCCGGCCCGGACGCTACCTCTGGGTCATCACGTTGCTGGTCGCGGTGGGCAGCGTGCTGCTTCCCTGGTTGCCTTATGTCGCCAGCTGGTTCAACTTCGTTCCACTGCCGGCCGCGCTGATGGGACAGCTGCTCGCCATCACCCTGCTCTACCTCGCCTGCAGTGAGATGGCGAAGCGGGCGATTGCCCAATGGCACTGGCCAACCCACTGGCGTTGGTCTCACATGCCCCGAATTC
Organism: Blastocatellia bacterium; assembly: GCA_049454155.1. Classification (GTDB taxonomy): domain Bacteria; phylum Acidobacteriota; class Blastocatellia; order RBC074; family RBC074; genus CAIOZW01. The sequence goes on along the minus strand of JBMUAP010000107.1, from coordinate 7,442 downwards.
CCCACATTCCCCACATTCCTTGGAGAGACTGAGCGGCAGACTACTGGCGCTCAGTCAGATGGGGTGGCAGGCGACTTGCCCTGTCGCAGGCTGTGACGGAGATCAAAGGCCCGCACGACGACATAGGCGAGGAGGGCAAAGACGAAGAAGACGAGCAAGAGCCAAGCGATCCCCTGCAGCGCGCTGATGACCGTATGATACAGCTCGAAAATCCAGCGCTCGGTAGTCAGGGCGACGACGGTCCCTTCCTTGTTCTGACTGAGATACTTCTCATAGTCCCAGACACGCACGCCATTCGAGACGCCGACGACGAGGATGGCAAAGCGGAGGTACTTGCTCCAGACCAGGCTGATCTCGTCATCGATGATCCGGCGCAGGATCGACTCGATCGAGGAGCCAAAGAGTCGCGCGACCAGCCAGGAGACGCCCAACGATAAGATTAAGGTGACCAGCAAAAGAAGAAGGATCATGGAAATTCCTTTCTGTAACGGCGATGCGTGGGAGTGATCAGCGAAGAAGCTGCCGGGCAAGGGGAGAGAGGAGGAGAATCGTCACGTGGGGATGGATCGTTTCGATTCTCGCCTCCTCCACCTGGCCCGTCATCTCGGCAATCAGCGAGGATGCCCCACCCATCCGCGTGTCAAGGACGACCAGGTCTGCCTTGATCAGGTCGGGCGGAAGCGTTCCCGCGAAAATTTGTGGCTGATAGGCGAGGTTGTACTCCCGCATTTGGGCAGCTGGCAGATAGACCCCATGACGCAGCAGACTGTGCGGGAGACGCCAGAGTTGCTCGAGTGCCCCCGTGACGATGTGGATGATCTGTAAGGGCTCTGTCCCCGGCCATTCCGCCAGTCGATCCCGACGCTCCCTCACCCAGTCATCCAGACTGATCTGTGCTTCCGTGCGGATCCGCAAGGGCGGCCACCCCCAAGGCCGCCACTCGTTCCGACCAACATACCACCCGCTCGCCTGGATCCCGACCATCAAGATGGGCAGGCAGATGAGGACAGACACCTTTTTTCCGCGCTGCGCCGAGCGCACCCACGTCATTGCCGCCGCAGGAAAGAGAAGGACAAAGTAGAGAAGAACATCCCGTAACTGCGGTCTCCAACCTGGCTGGAAGGTCATCCAAAGCATGAAGAGGAGATGGGTAGTGAAGAGCCATCCGAAAAGATCGTCGCGCCAGCGCTTTCAATCGGCCCACAGCCCAAGAAAGCCTGGAATGACCACCAGCAGGGAGGGGACGACGGCCGGCATCAGCAGGATCTGCTCCAGCCGGTCTCGCAGGGAAAAGCCGTGGACACTGTTCTCGCTGGATTTGAGGTATCGATAGGTCTCGACAAAGTCGAAGTAGGAGCCTCCCATCCACCAGGGCTCTACCCATTGCCAACCACACACGAGCACCGGCAGGATGATCATCTGGAGCCCTTGTCGCCAGGGCCGAACGTGCCAGGCAAACCAGGCAGCAAAGAGGGCGATCAATAGAACCCCTTCAGAACCGCCAGTGCCAAACAGAGACCCGTCGCCCAGGCGTAACGTGCCCGTCCTTCTGCCCGTGCCTGTTCTGCAAAGTAGAGGGCGCCAAAGACGAGCAGCAGATAGGGGATTTCGACCCAATACGAGGACGTCAACCAGGGGTGGGTCCAGTTGAAGGCCAGCAAGAGTGTGGCGACTGCGGCCGTCAACTCCCCGTAGCGTGACCGGATCGCGGCTCGCAGGACGAAGAGGGAGCCAATTCCCATCAACAGGTTGAGCCCTCGCGCCAACCAGACCGGCTCTTTCCAAATCCAGATCAAGGCTCCTAACAGATAGTGATGCAAGGGGGGCCACACGGCCGAAAGTCCTTGCCATTGGGGGTGCGCCGCCCATTCCACGGCGATCCACAAGCGCTGCAGGCCGTCCCCACCCGGGTCCAGATCTCCCCAGATGATCGCGATCAATCGGAGAGCAAGCCCTCCCAGGATGGCCCCAACCAGCACCCATCGCGCAACATTTGTCTCTCGATCCATCCCAGCAGACTCTCCCCCCTGCGACCTTCCAGACCAACCTCGCATGCTCTCTCTCCACAATCCTCGCCAATCAGCCCTGCCCTGGCTTTGGTCGATCCATTTTATGGCTGCGCGGACACTGATGAGCCGTTTCTAACACTGGAGCGGTAGAATGTCGACCTTCATTTGACAGCAGCGGAGCTGGCGCTGCTTATGGTCCAGCGCCCCTCGCTCCTCGATCGATGGCCAATTCAGAGTGTGACCATCCCCGGCGTCGGCCCAGTCCGGGTGGGAAATATCACGGCCGTAGTAGGTTCGATCCGCGCATCGTGCAGTTTGCCCTCAAGCTGCACTTCCCCCCCCTTTTTCAAGGGAGACGGCGAGCGATCTGGCTCTCGATCTTCTCTCAAAGTTTCAGAATGGCCTTCCCTCCCAGGGGGAGGCCTCTTTTTTTCCGCTCAGCGGAAAAGTTGTTCCGCAACGAACAAAAACGGAGAAGTGGGAGCGTCTAGTATGATGGAAGCAAGCGCTTCCATCAATGTGTGAGTTTCGCGTGCGGCATGCGTTTGTTTACAAGCGATGCCGCTTTTTTTTTGCTTGGGGGAGCTCTTCGTGCATCAAGGCGGGAGAAGTCGGGGGAGGATCGTCAGGCTCGAGCAGCCCTCTTGGCAGTTGTCGATGCACCTGAAGACTGCTCTTGATCGGAGCAAGTCTCTTGGGGAGCCCCTTCTGGTCACAGGCGGGAAGAGCTTCTCTCGGAACGCCTCGCGAGCCGGGACCAGAGCCGAGCGGACCATCCACGCAGCGCGGAGCCGATCCCCCCTGAGTGGGCTTCGACGCGGGTGTAGAGAATGGCGAGGAGAATCATGGCACTGATCATCAGCAGGGCGGAGAGGATCGAGGGCCCGATCCCCAGACAGCGCGAACAGAGGCGATCGATCCCGGGCGACCACGCGCTGCCGTAGAGCATGACCAAGTGGACCACATAGATGAGGAGGGTCCGCCGACCGATCGTCAAGAGAAGCGAGGGGACCGTACGCACTCGTACCGAAAGCAGAACCAGCGCGGTGACCAGCAGCAGGACCGAGCCGAGCCGCAAAAGAAAAAGATCGGGATTGACGGCCCAGAACTCCTCAGATCCGACTCCAAATTCCTTGATCCTTCGAGCGACAAAGAAGAGGGAGACCATGGTTGCCCCAAGGAGCGCCAGCCGGATCCCGAGCCGACGCGCCTCGGCAAGGCCGGTAATCGCCGGAAAGTTCCTCCCGAGGTAGCGGGCCAGCACTCCTCCCGCCAAGATGTACCCCGCCCAGGGGAAGAGAGGGAAGAGGGAGCCCGCCTTCGAGAAGAGGTAGGCGGCGAGTCCTGGCGGCAACCAGCGCCCCCAATCGACATACTCGGTAAAGATCACGGCCAGGAAGAAGAAGAGCGAGGAAACGCCGTAGACGACCTCCTCCCGGAGCCGAGCCCGCTCCGCCACCCAGGCTCCGAGGAGGAGCAGCAGCAGACCTGAGCCAATCAACTGGAGCACATCGACAGCCCAGAATCCAAGCCATCTTTCCGGGGGGAGCGAGAGTGCGTCTCGAAAGGAGCCGGTTGGAAAGTGGAGCAGGTAGCCCAGCAAAAAGAGCAGCAGCGCCCGGCGAACCCCTTTGTGCCAGCGCGGATTTCGTGCCAAGGGTTGCCCAGCCGAACGGAGCAGATACACAAAGACCGTTCCCGTGGTTACCAGGAAGATCGGTGCCGTCATCCCGCGAACGTAGAGCCAGAGGTGATAAAAGGAGGACGAGTCCTGGCGAGAGGCGTTGGCCAGCAGGACGTCGACGGTGTGGCCCTGGACCATCATCAGCACCGCCAGCGCTCGCAGCAGGTCGAGAAAGATCAGTCGTGGTGGTTTAGAGGACAAGGCGCTCGCTTCTTCTCGCGTGATCAGTGCACGGAAAGAGAGAGGTACCCTCCCCTTCCCTTTTGACAGGAGACTCCGGTCGTCCGCGACCGGCACCGCACACCAACCCAATCGGACTTGGACGAAGAGACTGGCAACGTGATCTCTCCTCCTCCTCAGTCGTCCGACTTGACAAAGCCGTTGATCGAACCAGAGGAGCAGCGCCCCCCACCTCTCTTACTTGCCGGGTAACACTAGCCGATCCGGAAGAAATCGCCAAGTGCGGCAAGGTCTGATTCGGCATCGTCAGACTCCCTGGTCCTGACCACCCAGGGGCCATCCCACAGTCTGACTATTCAATCTCGGTATGACGTTCGAGGTACTTGGCCAGATTCAGAAAATCGGCGAGCGGGTAGCTCCGGCCGCCGACCTTTTGAAAGGCCAATTGGGGCCGGGTCTTCTTGACGATGTGCTCTCCCCAGTAGAGCAACGAGAGGCTGTGACGAATGTGGGCATATCGTGGATGAACAAATTTGGATTTGTCATCCGTCTTGAGGTACGGCGCGAGATGCTTCCGCAGGTGGGTCAGAAAAAGATCGTTCCGCTCCTCCTCCGCCGGCATGTACCCGTTGATGAAGGCGAACATCTCGGCCCGCGCGTTGATCTCCCGAACGTGCTGGAAGGTCCGGAGGATGACGTCGGCGTTCTTGGCAATTCCGAGCGGCGTCAGGAGGGTCGGAATCAGGCAGTAGTCAAACCGTTCGACCAAGCTCGAGGGATTCTCTGCCAGGACGGGGGAGCAATCACAGATGACCACTTTCGCCCCCCGAACGTCTCCCTGAGGCCACTGATCGGGCGTGAGAACGGTGATCGTCGAACCAGGCTGGTCCCGCTGGACGGGCGGGACGAAGAGGGAGGCGCTCCCGGTGGGGTTGGAAGGATCCACCGCAAAGAGCTTTTGCAGATTGCGATCCGGATCGAGGTCGAGCAGAGCGACCTCGTGCCCCATCAGGGCGAAGGCCCCAGCCAAGTGGGCCGCCACCGTTGTCTTCCCGACGCCCCCTTTGCTCGTGAAGACCCCGATATACTTGCGCTGCTCGAACTCTGCGGATGCGGCCTCCCCTCCACCCGGCTCAGCGGGATAGACCCAACGCAACTTCCCTTCGGTGACGGTCCCCAGGCGAAAGTGCGTCATCTCCGACGCTTGGACATAGGTCGAAACGGAGTCGTAGTAGCCTTGACTCGTGATCAGCCAGACCTCGGAGAATCGCTGCCGACGCTCCTTCGACTCGAGAAAGTCGATCACCTTCTCCACTTGGTTGACATTGCACCTCGTCTGATACTCCTTGACTTGGACGGCGATTCGCCTCCCAAGGCGATGGAGTTCAAGCGCGAAGCGCGATTCGTGTTTGCCGGGATAGGAGACATAGTACCCCTGCTGTTCAAAGATCCCGGCGACAACGTCGACAAACGACATGGCTCCCTCCTGAGACTGAGAGTAAACAACCGATGTAAGAACCAGAAAAAGGCACGACCAGAGGTCAAGCGAATGTATTGAGGCGACCGGCAGAACTTTGAAAACGTTGGTCCGTGTTGAATGAGGCCTGTGGTCAAGGCCTTTGTGCCACTGGCCCCATATCGAGAACCTGGAAGTCAGGCAGGTTATTGATACGGTGGACCACGGCAAAGCCCTGCATCTCGGGTAGTGGCGCATTCCCGTAGTATGCATGAAGCACGATGTATCGAACTCCCAATTCGCGACGCAGCCTCTCTAACCTTCCAGGGGTCGAATCGACACCGACAGTCTTGTGTCCCGTCCAGAGATGGACAAGGGCAGGATTGCTGACGACCAGAACCTCGGTCGGAGGAATATTTGACTGGATCCACCTCATCAACTGTATATTCTCCTCCGTGGCACTCACCCATTGAATCTCGTCGAAGAGGGAACCGAAGTAGTAGTGTGACAGGAAACTGGCGTGACTCCAAAGAGACAAGGCCAGAAGGCTTGCCAGCACCGCTCTCAAGAAACGTCCGGCATAGAGGCTCCCAGACTCACTTCTCCTCAACCAAGCCCGGATCTCTGCCATCCCCCGGAAGAGATAGAAGTAGAAAAAGAGGGAGAGAGGCAAAAGAAACCGGATCGTCTCAAAAGGCCAAAGAAGGATCAGCCCCAGCAAGAGCGGGAGAGCGATCTCGGAGAGGGTCATACCTGTTCGAAGATTGGCGAAATATCCCACAAGCACTATGAGAAAAAGAAGAATGGAGAGCAGATTGACCCAGACTGAAACGAACGGTTCCACAATTTCCGTGCTGGGAGTAGATACCCAGATGTAAAGCTGCAAAGCAAGAATCTTGATTGTGTCGTGAGCCACCATCGAGGAGAAATTGGCCCAGACCCGCGCAGGAAGTTGGGCGACCGTGATCGTCCCGGAAGAGGTATCCCCAGCCTGTCGGTACCAAAATTGAGTTGTATACGGCACAACAATATTTCCTGCTTGCTCGTACTGCTGGGCTTCCGTCACTGGATGCTGTGCAACGTAGAGCGTCCAGGGCCCAATGGTCATGACGAAGATCAGAAGAATCACGAGAAGCGGACGCCAGAGACGTTCCTTGAGAAGGTAGAGAGGAAGGGCAATCAGGAGAGGAATCGCTGCGCCACGCGTCAAATAGACAGCAGATCCAAGCAGCCCCCCAGCAACAAAGAGCGCCCACCGAATCCGCCCCTCCTCCCGATGATGACGAACGGCTCGCTCAATGGTCACGAAGACACTGACGAGAAGAAAAGCAAAGAGGGGTTCCGACATCAAGGTCGAGGTCACGAAAAAGACGAATTGAGGAGATATAATCGAGAGAACCGCAAGGATCAGGGCCAGGTTACGGGGAACTTGCCGCTCTCGACACAGATATACATACCCCAGCCAACCAAGACCAACCAGGGAGAAGATAGAGACCAATTTCAGCCAGACGAGATTGTCAGGAAACTCACCGGCCAATCGATAGACCAGCGACAGAACAAAAGAGTAGAAGGGAGGATAGAGCGGAAAAATCCCCGGTGTGGGAGAATTGATCAGTTGATAGCCGTGGCCAGTGGCCAATGCTTTGGCGAGAAGAAGATAGCAGGCATCATCGTTAAGAAGCCCTACGGCACGATCCATACGGAGAAGCACTAGAACCAAGCAGCCCAGTAATGTGCCCGCAACGATCAGGATATGGCGGCGATGGTTGGGCTGCTGGAGGGGAATCTCCTGCTTCTCTGCCATTTGTTGGTCGTTCATGAGACCTTCTCCTATCCAGTAAACTCTGAAAATAGAACGGGAATGACCCGGAACTGCCTTTCGGGGAATGGTTCAGGCGAAGCTCCTAGCATAGTCTACCTCCTCAAATTCTTCCAGACATTCATACCTGCTCTGCCCAATTCCTGCTCGTGATGATTGGCGATCGACAGGTCGCTCTCCGTTTCTTGCTTCCGGAAGAGGTCTGGCCTATCTTTTGTTGGAACCCGTACGACAAACGAGTGGGGATCAAGGTGGGAAGAGTCGGAAAGGAGCGCCAACAAAGGGTAACCAGTG
>JBMUAP010000106.1:0-8281 GCA_049454155.1 Blastocatellia bacterium | reverse complement strand
CTCGACCCTCCTCTTTGAAGTGCAGCTGGTCCGTCTTCTCGAGAGCTCCACTTCCCCCTCCAGCCCCTTCTCCGGACGGTAATACGGAAGGGCACAGACCACGTGCGCCCTTCCCTTCCCGGCTCAGCGAATGTGGGAGAAAGGGGTCGGGCGCAGGAAGACAGTCGTGATGTTGGAAACGGCCTCGGGGTCTGTCCACCCTGGTCGGCCCTTGATCCGCAGCCAGTCGGGATGAGTCCGGAAGGTGTCCCACGCCTTCTCTCTTGCCCCCATATCATCGAACCCGACCAGATAGGTCAGGTTGGGCATCTCTCCGCCAAAGAGGGTTTCGCCAAAAAAGACTGGAGCAAAACCACAGGCGCGAAAGATCCGGATCTCCTCCTGGTTGAACATGTCGATCTTCTGGCGGAGGCTGGTCGTGGTCGGGGATTCGTAGACGCGAAGCTCGAAGACGCGTGGAGGACGGGTAGCGCTCGTCGTAGGTACCTCCAGGCGCGGGTGGCCGTCGAACGCCCGCAGGACAGTCGACTGGTAGCGCACATAGGGAATCTGACCAGTGGCTTCGAGCGATTGGGTCGCCGCGGCGAGGGTGCGATCTTCGGACAATCGACTGGAGAGCGATTGGGCATCCGCCAGCGAGGCATGTGGGAGGAGCAGAATCAGCGAGGGGCTGCGCATGCCGGAAAGGACTTGAAAGGCTCCGACCGACGGCACGCCCCCTCGTTGCAGGGCGGGCATGAGGTGTTGTCCAACATAGTCTGTCAGCCGGCCCGGTTGAAGATCATTGCGGAGAGTGTACGTCCGCAGCTCGTAGTAGTGGGGGGTAGGGCGGGCTGCCCCGTCCTGTCGATGTTCCGTGTGATGTTCCATTGTCTGCTCCCTTCCGGCCATCCAGCCGCCAAGTGTGGTGAGGAGGGCTCCTCTCAGCATCTCTCTGCGTTTCATTGTCGTTCCTTCTCCATTCTTGCCCGGACCAGCGTGGGCTGGCGTGCCGGGTCGAGCCTGCGTTCCGCCCACCTGGAGAGGCGAACAAAGGGCAGGCCCAGCAGGTAGTAGAGCGCGGCCGCCAGGAGGCCAGCGCCAATGTAGCCGTAGTAGGTCGCAGCCAGCTGCCCATAGACCTTGGTCAGTTCGACCATCGTGATGACCGAGACGATCGAAGAGTCCTTGAGGAGGGCAATAAAATCGTTGGTCACTGGGGGGATGACCAGACGGGCCGCCTGGGGAAGCACAATGTGCCCCAGGGTCTGGGCACGGCTCATCCCCAGGGAGAGCCCCGCTTCGAACTGCTCGCGGGGAATGGCGATGATGCCTGCCCGATAGTTCTCCGCCTCATACGCGGCATAGTTCATTCCCAGTCCAATGATCGCCGCCCAGAGCGGGGAGAAGCGAATGCCGAGGGTCGGCAGGCCATAATAGATCAAGTAGAGCTGGATGAGGAGAGGGGTTCCGCGAAAGAGTTCGATGTAGGCGCGGGCGAGCCAGGAGAGCGACCTGGGACCATACAAGTTGATCAAAGCCAAGCAGAGCCCGAGGGCCATGGCCAAGGCCATCCCAAGGAGCGAGAGCGCGAGGGTCATGGGCACGCCCTGGAGCAGCATCGGGCGCAGATAGCGGAGCAGTTGGCGGCCCCTTTCGCGCCATTTTGATGCGGAAGAGGCCTGCCCGTTCACCTCGGCGACCATTCCGTTCATCTCTTGTCCACTCGGAGAAGGCGGGGGCGCGGAGAAGGCCATCGAGCGGAACAACCGGTCGGTCTCGTCGTTCCAGATCTCCCACTTCCGGTAGATCCGTTCCAATTCACCTGTGCGGATCAAGTCCTGCAGGGCAGCATCGACCTCGCGACGCAGATCCTTGTCCGCCGGGCGAAGCCCAATCCCATAGCGAACTTCCGAGATGGAAGGCCCCGCAAATTGCAATTGCGGGTTGGGTCGGCTGTAGTAGACCGCGATCGGCCAGTCCATGAGCACCGCGTCGAGACGCCCGATGGCCAAGTCGTCATAAGCGTTGTTCTGATTCTCGTAGGTGCGAAGATCGACCCCCCCGAGCCGTTCGAGGATGCGCTGCGCTTCGGAGAATTTGAGCGTGCCAACCAGTCGCCCCTCCAGATCTGCCAAGCTGGCGATCCTCGATTCGCCGGCACGGACGCTCAGCTGCTCCCCACAAGCGTAATAGGGGATCGAAAAGTCGATGCGTTGGCGGCGGTCGTCGGTGATCTCGACGCCATTGACCACCAGATCGTAAGATCCACGCAACAACCCTGGGATCAGCCCATCCCACTGGTTCTGAACGAAGACGGGATGGCGACCGAGGCGTTGCCCGAGTGCCGCCATGAGGTCGACTTCGAAGCCGATGATGCGTTGAGGATCGGATGGATCCGGGAGGAGGTAAGGGGCTCCGCCCTCCGCGTCTCCCCCCCACCGTAAGATCTGGCGTTCCCCGGATGTCGGTTGGGCGGTGGCCTCCTCCCCAGAGCTTGTCCAGAGGAGCAGGAGCGGCAGGAGCCACCGCCAGTGGCCAAGGCCCCATCCGGCGGGCATCAGAGGTACCTCCGCAAGAACGCCCGGGTGCGTGGATCGTGGGGATGGCGAAAGATGGCTTCTGGATCTCCACTCTCGATCAGCTCTCCCTCGTGAAAGACCAAGACCCGGTCGGCGACCTCCCGGGCAAACTTCATCTCGTGCGTGACGACGATCTGGGTCATGCCCTCGTCGTCCAGCTGGCGCATGATCGCCAGGACCTCGCCAACCAGACTTGGATCGAGAGCCGAGGTCGGCTCATCATAGAGCATGATGCGGGGCTCCATGGCGAGTGCCCGTGCAATGGCGGCACGCTGCTGCTGGCCGCCGGACAACCGTCCAGGAGGATCGTGGAGCTTGTCCCCCAATCCAACTTTTTCGAGGAGGGCTCGCGCGCGGTCCTTGGCTTCGCCATGGGCCATCCGTCGTACGACCCGTGGCGCAAGGGCGACATTCTCGAGGATCGTCAAGTGAGGAAAGAGGTTGAACCCTTGAAAGACGAGGCCGACCTCTCCCCGCAGCTGGCGAAACTGGCGATGGAGCACTTTGGTCGAGAGCCCCGCTTCCGCCGCGACCCGAACCTCTCCCATCTGGATGCTGCCCTGATCGAATGGCTCCAGGCCATTGAGACAGCGCAGCAGTGTCGATTTCCCACACCCGGAAGGTCCGATCAGGACAGTCAGCTCTGAAGCGGCCACACGGAAACTGACGCTCCGCAGCGCCGGGTGCTGGTGATATACCTTCGACAAGTTCTCGACCGTGATCAATTCGTGCTTCGCACCTCCGAGAGGTTTGTGCAGGAGCCGACCTGGCTCCGCAGGTTAGTTGACTTGTTTCCCGTGGCCCTGCCAGAAGTGGGCCCGGAGCAGATTCTTCTGGATCTTGCCGGTCGTGGTCCGTGGAAGCGCATCGAGGAAACGTACGACGCGGGGACATTTGAAATGGGCCATCCGCTCGCGACAAAACTGGATGATCTCCTCTTCCGTGGCCGTCTGCCCCGACTGGAGAACGATGAGGGCAGCGGGCGTCTCGCCCCAGGTCGGGTCAGGAACGGCGATGCAGGCCGCTTCGAGGACTGCCGGATGCTGGTAGAGCATGCCCTCCACTTCGATCGAAGAGATGTTCTCCCCTCCGGAGATGATCAGGTCCTTCTGGCGATCGACAATTTCGACCATTCCCTCCGCATCGATCGTCGCCATATCTCCGGTATGAAACCAACCATCGACGACGACCGCCTCGGTCGCCTCCGGCTGGCGCCAGTAGCCGGCCATGACGACATTGCTGCGCGCGACGATCTCACCAACGGTGATGCCATCGGCAGGGACCGGCTGCTGGTTCGCATCGACGACCCGCAGGTCGACTCCGAGCATCGGGTAACCGGTACGGGTCTGGACGCGAAGCCGCTCCTCCTCCGGCCAGCCGCGCATATGGGGCTTGATCTTCGAGACAGTAAGAAAGGGAGAGGTCTCGGTCAAGCCATAGACCTGGAGGATATCCCATCCGAACCGTGCCTGCATCGCCTGGAGAACGGCCCGTGGAGGGGCCGACCCAGCCGTCGCGATCCGTACCCGTCGGGGAAGGGCGGCCAAATCCTCTGGAGAGAGGGGATGGTGAATCGCCATATTGAGCATGGTCGGGGGCATGCAGGCGAAGGTCATCCCCTCCCGTGTTGCCAGATCGAAGAAAGAGGCTGGCTCGTACTTCCGCACGACGACGTGACGGCCGCCCACCCCAGTCACAGCGTACGGTAAGCCCCAGCCGTTGCAATGGAACATCGCCAGCGTGTGAAGGTAGACGTCGTCGTGGGTCAGGCCAAACTCGATGACCGAATTGAGCGCGTTGAGGTAGAGGTTGCGATGGGTCGACATGACGCCCTTCGGACGTCCCGTCGTTCCGGAGGTGTAGAGGAGGGTCGCAACCTCGTTCTCGTCGAAGGAAGCGGGCTCGATCGCCTCTGCAGAAGCGGCTGCCAGGGCCAGGTCGTAATCGTCCCACCCGGAGAGCGCGGGCCGACTGCCCTCCTCTTCAGGAAGGACCAGGAAACGCTCGACGCTGGTCAACTCGGCACGGATCGAGTCGATCACCGGGACCAATGCCTGCTCGATCAGCACGACTTTCGCCTCGGCGTGGTTCAGAATGTAGCCAAAATCGCTGGCGATCAGACGGAAGTTGATCGGCATGTAGATCGCCCCAAGCAGCGGAGCGCCAAAGAAGCCATCCAGATAACGGTGATCGTTCTGGGAGATGATCGCCACCCGATCTCCCCGCTCGACTCCGAGAGACCGCATCAAGTGGGCCCAGCGATAGACACGATCGCCAAACTCCCGGTAGGTCAACCGGAGGGAGCCGGAAACGATCGCTTCCCTCTCGCCATAAACTGCGAGGGCTCGCCTCAGAAAATCGAATTCATTGAGTGGAACAATCATCGTCCGCTCCCCCCAGGAGTCTCCCGACTCAGGAACACGTCAGCACGCGCGGTTGGTCTGCCCGTCTCCCCAGATTCTCCAGTACCATCAGGAGTGAGGATCAGGACGCGATTGAGAAGTGGAACGCAGAGTAGCACAGTGCCCCCCTTCCGTCAGCCAGTCCCGAAATTCGTTTGCGAAAAGGGGACGCTGCTTGCATGATTCCGCTTTCTCGATCGATGACCCTGACACAAAGGAACGCCATGGCATCTTCTTCGCCGTCGCTGAAGCGGGCCCTGCGACTGCCCGACCTGATCTTTCTGAACATCGTGGCCGTCTACACGCCCAGCACACTCGCGCAGAATATGCCGCTGGGGAGCCTGGGGTTGCTCGTCTGGGGGTTGGCGTTGGTCGCCTTCATGCTCCCCTACGCCGCAGCGATTGCCGACCTCTCCCGATTGGTGCCAAGAGAGGGAGGAGTCTATGCCTGGACCCACCTCTCGTTCGGCGACTTTCACGGGTTTCTCTGCGGTTGGTGCTACTGGGTCAACACGTTTCTCTACGTTCCGAGCGTCTTTCTGGGAATTGCGGCGGTGATCTCCCTCTTCGGGGGAGAGGGGAGCCGCTGGATGGAGGAACGACCTTCGCTGGTCGCGCTGATCGCGATCGGGACCCTCTGGCTCTCCGCCTCCCTTCATCTGGTCGGATTGCAGCAGGGAAAGTGGCTGCAGAACCTCGGGGCGATCAGTCGGATCTTGATGGCCGGGGCAATCCTTGGGGCGGCCATCTGGAAATTGGCAACGGCGGGCGAGACGGACGGGACGGGATGGCTCAGTGGGGCTCGTGTCCCGTCCGACGACGAGATGGACTTCTGGAGGAGAGCAGCTCTCTGGCCCTTCACGCTCAACGCACTGGTCGGGCTGGATCTGGGAGCGGCCATGAGCGACGAGGCCCAAGCTCCGCGTCAGGACATCCCACGGTCTCTCTGGATCGGTGGTACGGCAATCGCTCTCTGCTACCTGCTGACCTATGGGGCCATTCTGACGATTGGGTTCGAAGAGACCAACGTCATCTACGGCCACGTCCTCGCCATCAATTCAGTCCTGGACCATCCAGATATCGCGGTGACGGCACTGCTGGGAAGCGGCATCATCCTCTTGGAACTCTTTGGCCTGGTTGGGAGCGGAGCGGCTTGGCTGGCAGCCCCGGCGCGCGTGCCCTTCGCCATCGGAATCGACCGTTACTTACCGGCCTCCTTTGCCAGGGTGCACCCCCGCTACGGCACTCCCTACATTGCCCTGCTGGTCCAGGCGATTGTCGCGACGGTCCTGATTCTCGTCAACACCTATGGGGCGACGCTGCAAGAGGCCTATCTCGCCCTGCTGGGTGGCTCGATCGTCTTGGTCATGGTGACCTACCTCTATCTCTTTAGAGCCTGGAGCCACCTGTTGAAGCGGCAGGGGCCTCTCAGCTGGCGGGTCTGGGCCTTGAGCCGCCTCGGGTTGACCGCGACGATCTTTGGGATCCTCGCCTGCTTCATTCCTCCTCCAGTGGTGGCCGGCATCGCCGGCTTCGAACTGAAGATCGTTGGGTCGGTCTTGGTGATGCTCCTCAGTGGACTGGCCATCTATTTCTGGGAGCGACGGCGGGTGGAAGTGATTCCCCCGGCAGATTGATCTGGCGTGATGGATGCGCCGCTGACGTGCGACTCAGCCAAAATGCAGATCGACAAAGGACTCGGCGACATGGAAATTCGGGACTGCGGTATGGGTCGGTGAATAGGTGAGGTAGTGACGCTCTCCCTGCAGGCGGCTGATCCGAAAGAGATTGCCCTGCCAGACCTCTCCGCGGACAGGGCCTCCATCGAACGCAGTAAAGGGGAGCGACATGACCACCCACCAGCGCTGGGAGAGGGGATCGATTCTGGCAAGGGTCCGCATCCCGCTGCACCATTCCCAATCGGCCGACATCCGGGAGCGATCGACAATCAGATCGCACCACTGCCCGGTCGGTGCAACTTCAAACTCCCGATAATGGCGGGCGTGCGGCTCGCGTGGAGATCGAATGAACGCCTCGCAGACGTCCCGATCCCAGAGGGCATAGCGCTCGACCGTTGGGTCGGGCGCCTCATCGACGTCGAGTTCGGTGTAGCGACACTCAAACCCCAGGCAGAGGGCCTCCTCGTTCCAGAGCAGGCGCACCGTCGTCTCCAGTTCCGGAGGGGCCGGGTCTCCCTGCCAATTCGTCGCCAGGGAAACGACCGGGGCGACCTCCCACCCTCCGATCTCGAAGCGCGTCGTCCAGGGCAAGACAGGTTGGTAGTGGATCTCGATTCCTTGCATCGCTTCTCTCTCCATTCGAAGAAGACAGGGGGGAGAAAAAGCAAGGCTCTCTCGTCACCGCCTTCCCCTCGCCGCGCGATCGAATTACACTGTGCCCCGTTTCTCGTTCCCGGGAGGGAGGCGTCCCCTCTCTCTCCAGGCAGATTCCCAGCGGAGGAATAGCATAAGACAATGAATCGAAACTACAAATGGTGGGTCGTGGCCATGCTCTGGTTCGTCTGCTTTTTCAACTATGCGGACCGGCAGGCCATCTTTTCCGTCTTTCCGCTGCTGCAGAAGGAGATGGGCCTGAGCGACGTGCAGTTGGGCGTGGTGGGAGCGGCCTTCATGTGGGTCTACGCCGCCAGTGCCCCCCTCGCCGGGATCATCGGGGATCGGTTCAAGCGCAAGACCCTCATTCTCGGGGGGTTGATCTTCTGGTCGATCGTCACCGTCGCCACAGCCTTCTCGCAGAACTACACCCACTTGGTGATCTGCCGCGCCTTGGAAGGGTTTGGGGAGGCCTTCTATTTTCCCGCCTCCATGGCTCTCCTCAGCGACTATCACGGGAAGGAGACGCGCTCACGCGCGATGTCGATCCATCAATCGAGCGTCTATGCCGGGACAATTGCCGGCGGGTCCGTCGCCGGGATCATGGGAGATCTCTACCAGGACTGGCGGCCGCCCTTCTACTTCTTCGGCTGGCTGGGGGTTCTTCTGGGAATCGTGCTGCTGCTCTTGTTGCGGGAGCCACGGCGGGGTGCTTCCGAGGAGATGGCGGAAGAGAATACTCATGCCAGCCTCGATCTCAAGCGTGCCCATCTCTGGGCGGAGATCCTGGCGGTCCTCCAAACGCCGATGGTCCGGATCCTGATGATCGTCTTCGTCGGGGCCAACTTCGTCGCGATGATCTTTCTGACTTGGATGCCCTCGTATCTCTTCAAGACCTTTCAGATGAGCCTCTCGATGTCCGGAGTCAGCGCGACCATCTACCTGCAGATCGCCTCCGTGCTGGGAGTTCTGAGCGGCGGATGGC
>JBMUAP010000105.1:0-8339 GCA_049454155.1 Blastocatellia bacterium | reverse complement strand
TCAGGCGCACCGAGAGCCAGCGATGGCCCGAGGCGGCGTCGTTACGCATCAACACTGGGAAGCCATTGACTGGGTTGATGACGACATCGAGGTCACCGTCATTGTCAAAATCCCCAAAGGCCGCTCCCCGCGCCGCGGTCGGCTCCAGCAACGCTCCGCCGATCTGCTCGGTGATGTCCCGGAAGGTCCCGTTGCGCATGTTCTGGTAGAGGACTTTGCGCTGGGCGTAGCCCGCTTCGTTGTTCAGTTTGTTGACTTCGGGATAGACGTGGCCGTTGACCAGCAGGATGTCCCGCCAGCCATCGTTGTCGATGTCCGGGAAGCCACATCCCCAGCCAAGCCAGCGGGTGTTGAGCCCAATCCCGCTGGCGAACGTCACGTCATCGAAGACGAGTCCCCCCAGTTGGGTCCCGAGGTTGCGATAGAGTGTCGAGGTGTCTCCCGAAAAATTGGTCTTGAAGATGTCGAGCCAGCCGTCACCGTCGAAGTCGGCGGCGGCGACCCCCATCCCGGCCTGTGGCTTGCCATCTCCACTGTAGGCCGCTCCCGCCTCGGCGGCAATGTCGGTGAAGGTTCCATTCCGGTTGTTGCGGTAGAGCGTCGCCGGGGCAGAGTCATTGGCAACATAGATGTCTGTCCACCCATCATTGTCGAAGTCGGAGGTGAGGACTCCCAGTCCGTACGTCCCACTCGTCGCCAGGATTCCCGCCTTCTCCGAAACGTCGACGAACCGTCCTCCCCCCTCGTTGTGATAGAGGATATTTTTTGCCCCTTGCAGCCCAGGAGGCCCACACGCCACCATCAATCCCTTGTAGAGGCAGGGTCCACTCTCCGGTGTTGGCGCCTGCTTCAGGTCGAGGTCGATGTAGTTGGCGACGATCAGGTCCAGCCGGCCGTCCCGGTCGTAGTCGAGAAAGGCGCAGCCAGACCCCCACCGTGGCGGCCTCTCTTCCTTGACGACCCGTCGGCCCGCCCCGGGCCTCTTGCTGACTGCTTCGGCCCCGCCCACCCCTGCCACCCCGGCGGGGGTGGCACGATCGGTGAAGGTTCCATCGCCATTGTTGCGCCAGAGGACATTCTTGCCGTAGTAGGTCACGAAGAGGTCTTCGTGACCATCGTTGTCGTAGTCTCCCGCGCAGACCGCCTGGCCCCAGCCGGTTCCACCGACCCCCGCGCGTGCCGTGACATCCGCGAAGGTCCCATTCTGTTGATTGCGGTAGAGGCGCGAGGTCGGTGCATTCTCCTTCGTCATCCCCTCCAGGCGCGTTCCGTTGACAAAGAAGAGGTCGAGCCAGCCATCCCGGTCATAATCGATCCAGGCGACTCCGCAGCCGGTCGTCTCGAGCAGGTAGCGGTTGGTTGCTTCTCCACCATAGATCGTCTTGTGCGTCAGCCCTGCCGCCGACGCGACATTCTGAAAGGCGATCCGTGGGAGGGCCGGGCCGTCCGACAAGGCAAACCTGACGCCGACGCACAGCACCAACGCCACTCCCCAGAACCCTCCGCTCTGCCACCACTTCTTTCCCACTCCCCCTCCTCTCTCCAGTCGAAAATGGCTTCTCTCCGCGTGTCCCACACCAAAAGTCGAGCATAAACGAGAACCGCGGGGAAAGAAAACCTTCCCCCGCGGTTCGAATGGGGACCAGCGATCGATGACGCTGGTCGGGTAGTGGATCAGCCAATGGCTCAATAGGACAACCGCAGTCCGAACTGCCACTGCCGCATCGTTGCCAACTGGAAGATGTTGGTAATCCGTCCAGCGGTTCCAGGGCAGTCGACACAGGCGTTCGGATTGGCCAGGTTGACCTTGTTCGGCACGTTAAAGGCCTCGGCACGGAACTGGGCCTTGACCCGCTCGGTAATGTTGAACGTCTTCGCGAGCGACATGTCGAACTGCTGGAAGCTCGGTCCGAGCAGGCGATTTCGCCCGATGTTCCCAAACGTTCCCCGTTGCGGACGTCGCCACGGTCCGAGGGTCTGTCCATTGGTCGTCATCGGCGTCACCTGTCCGTTGGCCGCCAAGGGGGTCGTCGTGAACCACTGCCCCACGGTCTGCTCGGCGGGCTTCCAATCCCCGACCAGATCCGGACGGCACCACCCCGTATCCCGGTCGGCGTTGCAGTCCCGGTAGCTCGGGGTGAAGGGCAGTCCGCTCTGCCACGAGTAGATCGTCGTCAATTGCCAGCCCCCCAGTACCGTCTCGGCCACCTTCCCGGCACTGCTCAGGAACTTGCGCCCCTTCCCAAACGGCAACTCGTAGACTCCTGCCAGTGTGTAGACGTGGCTGCGGTGATTGTCGTTGGGACCGTAGGCTTGCCGGGCGTCGATGTTGTAGTAGACGTTGGAGTAGTTGAACGCCCGCGACCAGACGTAATGGGTCAAGAGCGAGTACCCACCGGAGAACCGCTTCTCCGCCTTCAACTGCATCGAGTGGAAGTTGTTGCTCGCATCCGAACCGTAGTAGCGAAAGTTCTGCGTCCACCCAAACCGGTTGAAGAAGGGCTTGCGCTGGTTGGTGGTCAAGTTCGGATAGCCCACCAGGGTCGCCTGGTTGAAGTCGTAGTCCCCACCGAAGCCGGCGAAGACGTGCGTTCCCTTGGTTCCGACGTACCCCGCCTCGACGGCGATATCGCCCACCAACTGCTGTTGCAGCGTCACATTCCAGGAGTCGACCGTCGGCATCCGCAGCCGATCCGGCAGGATGAACGCCGTCACCCCATTCGGCAGCAGGGGCCGACCGTTCGGGCCTTTCGGCTGACGATCGAGAATGCTCCGCGGGTCGAGGGCGGGTGGGCCCTGCGTCAGATTGAAGACCGAATCGAAGTTCCGTGCCGGTTGCATCGACTGAATTCCCAGTACGGGAAGGTTCTGCGTAACATTGTGGCCGAAGACGGACCCGAAGACTCCAATGTCGAATCCACGGCCATAGCCCAGGCGCAGGACCGTCTTCTCGCTCAGCTTGTAGGCGATGCCAATACGCGGGGCGAAGAGGTTGTTGGCCGGCTGGAGCCCCAGGTCGAGCCCAACTCCTTCCGATCCGGCGATCTTCACCTCGCCGGTCTTGATGTCGACGAAGCCGCCCTTCCCGGGCCCAGTCACGGTCTGCGGACGGTAGTTCTCGTAGCGCAGCCCATAGTTGATCGTCAGATTCCGGCTGACGCGCCAGTTGTCCTGAATGAACATGAAGAACCGATGCTGCCGCTCCTCTGCGTCGGTGATCGTGCTGACGTAGCGCTCGAAGACGCTGACATCGCCGAGGAGGAAGGAAGCCAGGGCCGATCCCCCGCCCGTTGGACCCTGTGTCCGCGCCGCGTTGAACTGCAATTCGCCGGAGCGGTGGCGATCCGAGGGGATCCGCAGGTTCATGGCGTAGCGATAATCGACCCCAAACCGCCACGAATGGTTCCCTTGCAGGAAGGTCCAGTTGTTGACCAGCTGGAAGGCCCGCTCGTTCTGCCGCAATGGGCAGTTGCACCGCGCAAACTGCAGGGCATACCCAAAGTTGAACTGATTCCCTGAGTTTCCTCCCGGACCATACCCGTTGAGCAGGAAGGCGGGCATCCCCCCCGTGAACGAGTCGTTGTTGAGCCCCGGAATCCCCGCATCCTTGGCCGGAGTCGTGTCCCCTGCCCCTGGATCGACATTGACCCGGTAGCGGAACCACCCAAACCGGAAGTCGGTCAAGAGGTTATTGTTGACCGTATAGTTGAAACCCGTCGCCAGACTCTGATTGCGGGTGCGCGAAATGCCCGCGAAGGGGGCCGCTTCGTCAAATCCGCGTCCCCCGCCTTCGAATCCGAAAATTCCGGGAGAGTCGAGCCGGTAGTCGGCAAAGCTGTACCGCCCGAAGAACTGCAGGGCCGAGCTGTGGAAATAGTCCCACCGCGTGTTGGCCAAGTCCTCGTCAAAGTTGATCACTCCCGAACCAACATAGTTCGGTGCATCGCGCAGCGCCCCCGAGATGTTCGGCAGGGGAATGAAATTGAGCAGCCGCAAGGCCTGCGGGGAGAGCCGTGCGGTCGGAATTCGGTTGTCTGTGAACTGTGTCCGCGTCACCGGGGTATCCCCGCTCGCCGGATCGAAGATGTTCAGCTGCAGTCCACTCAGGTCGCCGGCACGCTCCGCCGCCGTCGGGACCCGCAGCAGGGCCGATCCTCCTGTGTTCCGTCTCGTCCCCTGGTAGTCCGCAAACCAGAAGAACTTGTCCGGAATGATCCTTCCACTCGCCGCTCCCCCAAATTGGTTGAGCTGCGTCACCGGAATGAACCGGTCCGATCCGCGAATCTTCTGGAACTGCGTGAACGGATTCCGCGCATTGAAGACATTGTTCCGCAAGTAGTTGAAGGCCACCCCGTGAAACTCGTTCGTTCCCGACTTGGTCTGGACACTCACCACTCCCGCCGTCGACCCAAACTCGGCGTCATAGGCCGCCGTCGTCAGCTTCGCCTCCGCGAGGGACTCCAGCGTCGGATTGATGACGATCAGGCTGAGCAGGGCGTCGCGGTTGTCCGTCCCATCGAGCAGATGGGTCGTTCCCGCGAAGCTCTGCCCATTGACCACTTTGCGGAACGACCCCTGCGGATCCTCCGATGAGGCTGTCTGCGAGGTCGTCGCCTGCACCCCCGGCGTCAACAACTCAAACTGCGTGAAACGCCGGTTGATCAGGGGCAGGTTGGTCACCGTCTTCTCCGTGAATGTCACCGCTACATCTGCCCGCTCCGTCTTCAACACGGGAGCCTCGGCGCTGATCTCCACCACCTGCGAGACCTCGCCTACCTCCAATTTCAGGTCCGCTCGCGAAAACTGGTCGACCGAGACCGAGACCGTTACCACCGCGGCCTTGAATCCACTCGATTCGACCCGCACCTGGTACGTCCCGGCGATCAACCCGCGTTGCGTGAAGTTCCCGTCCTCGTTCGTCGTCGTCGTCACACTCGTCTGTCGCTGCGTGTCGGTAATCACCACCCGCGCGTTGGCCACCGCCGCCCCCGCTGGGTCGACGACTGTCCCGACGATGTTTCCGTAGACGGCCTGTGCCCAGACAGCCCCCGTCCCCGCTAAGAGACAGAGAACCAGGCCTATTCCTGCCATTGCCCTGCGCATCGTAAACCTCCTCGAAGATTGTTGTTCCCCCGGAGAGCCGATCCTTGATCGCCTCTCCCCTCTTCCAAGACAGTAAAACCAGAAGAAAACGGATTAAGATGCGCTCTGTTTATAGGTAAACCAGAGGGATACTCCACCGGGAAGGGAATGGCCCACTTCAAGCTGGGCCGCCCCGTGCTGCACACAGAAAGGCAGTGAAAACAGATGTTCGGGATCAGGTGCGAATCAGTACGACTTGGTCAGTCAGACCGGGTCCATCAAATTGGATCTATGAAACTGGATCTATGAAACTGGGGAACGTCGCGGAGGATACCACGACAAAGCAAGACATGCCAGCAAGAAATGACAAGTCAGGACAGGAAAAAAGGAGGAGGGATCAGCGGACGGCAGCCTCGTATTCGCGATCGCTCTGGCGGGGTTTTCCAAAGAGCCAGACGATGAGAATGCTCAGAAAGTAGAGGGCGAGCATCGGCAGGGCGAACATCATCATGTTGAAGGCATCCGGAGTCGGGGTGAGGACCGCAGCGAGAATCGCAATGCCGACAATGGCGTAGCGCCAGGACTTGATCATGATCCGCGCGGTGAGGAGCCCGATGCGACCGAGGATGAAGGAGATCGTCGGGATTTGGAAGACGACACCGAGGCCGAGCATGATCATGATGATCAGGTCGAGATAGTCCTCCGCGTCGAGCAAGGTCCGGAATCCGCCCTGCATGGCCAGCCCGAGCATGTAGTCACAGACGGCTGGGAAGGCGATCGTGTAAGCGAAGCTGACTCCGGCGACGAAGAAGAAGGTCGACATGAAGAGGACGGGAACGATGTAGCGTTTCTCGTGTTGGTAGAGGCCGGGGGAGATGAAGGCCCAGATCTGGAAGAAGAGGAAGGGAACGGCGAAGGCGATTCCCGCATAGAGGGCCACTCGCAGATAGACCATGAAGGGGCTGGTCACTCCCCGCAGGACGAGCTGGTTGCTCTCGTCATCGAAGAAGAGCTTCGAGTCGCCCTCCTGATGGATCTGGTCGATCGGGGTTTCGGCCGGGAGGATCGTCGTCGCGACCGACCAGCGATCCGCCAAGACCAGCCGCGCTCTGCCGTCGGCCTCGACTTTGCGGACGGTGATCGTGGTTCCGAGAGGAACCTTGACTCCATTGACAGAAGTCTCGCGGGTGAAGGTGTACTGGAGGGTCTCGCCGACCTTGACTTCGCTGAGATTGATCGACCCATACCCCTCCTGCATGGCGCGCCGCTCTTTCTGGAGTTGGCGGATGACGGGGACAGAGAGGAACTTGTAGATCGGCTCGGCGAAAGTGAAGCAGACCGCAAAGGCAACGACGATCGCGACAACACTGTAGATGAGCCGTTGTCGCAGCTCGTCGAGGTGGTCCAGGAAGGACATCTGGACTCCATCTTGTTCCGGGGTTGCCTCAGACATACTGACTGTCAGATCCAGTGGCGCTCATCCGCCAAACTCTTTTTTGCCTCGGTCGGGACGGGAGGAGCAGGGGAAGAAGCCGGGGTCGCCTCCGGATTGGTGTCGGGCGTCCCATCGACGGGCACGCTCGGTGCCGCGCCAGCGCTGGCCGGAGCGTTGTGCGGCTCCTGACCGTTGACCTCCGGTTCATAGCCATAAGAGTAGGCATTGGACGCATACTCTGGACTGTACTCGGAGCCATACTGCGAGTAGTGGCTGTCCGTGTTATGGGAGGAGGCGCCCGCTCCAACGGCGGTCGATGGGGGGGTCACTTTCTCCAGTTCGACCTCTTGCTCCCAGGTCCGCTTGAAGTCATCCGAGGCGCGGCGGAACTGGGCCATGGCCTGTCCCATCGAGCGTCCCAATTCGGGGAGCTTACGAGGACCGAAGACGATCAGAGCAATCACCAGTATCAAGATCACTTCGGGCATTCCAAGTCCCATCTTCCTCACCTCTTTCAGATGGCTTCCTCTTTGACCAGTTTGTTCCGAGGGCTCTCCTCTCCCGTTGGCCCATGCCAGAGGGGAGTTCGTTCTGGTCGGCGGCGGAGAGAAGGTACGCTTGCCTCTCTCTTCCTTTTACAAAGCAATTTTGCACTATAGGGGAGAGGCTGGAGCGAGTCAAGATGGGCGGGCCAAGGGGTTAGCGGGGACGCTTGCGTGCCCAGTAGCCCTGTCGACTGCGCACTTGCAGGCCGGGACGGTCGACGACGACCTCAATCCGGCGCCAGCGTCCGTCGAGCCGCTCCTGGAGGGGTTGGTAGGTAAGGGTGTATTGGTGGTGCAGCTCCTCAATGGTCGCAGCGAAGGCGTCGCGGAGAAGGGCACCGCCGGGAGTCCGGAAGAACTGTCCCCCCGATCGGGTCGCCAGCTCCCGGAGCCCACTGGTCGAATCCGGGCCAGGGCTTCTTCCGAAGACCGCCTGGTCGCTGAGGTCGACCGCATAGACGACGAGGTGGGCCTCGAGGCTGCGCCGCAGGACCTCATCAAAGCTGGCGCGGCTCTCCGTGTCGGCGCCGTCCGAGACGATCAGCAGCACGCGCCGCTCCTCTGGCTGCTGCGAAAGGGCCGTGGCGGCTTGCAGGATCGCGTCATAGAGGGGCGTCTGCCCCCGGGCTTCGAGGTCCCACAAGGCATCGGCGATCTCTTGTCCCTCGGTAAAGCCCTGCAGTTGGCGCACCCGGCCATTTCCAAAACTGAAGAGGCTGAATCGATCCCCTGGGCGCAACCCCTCGACAAAGTTGGCGCAAGCCGCCCGCACGAGGGAGAGTTTGCGCTCCATGCTTCCGCTGGTGTCGAGCAGGATCGACGCGGCAAATGGGTGCTCGGTGGCACGGAAGCTGAGAATCTGTTGGGTGATCCGGTCCTCTGTCAAGCGGAAGTGCTGGATGGTCAGCCCGGGAACGAAGCGCTGTTTCGCGTCGCGGACCGTGACCGGCACGACGACCAGGTTGGTCTCGACCGAGATGGTCTCTTCCGGTGCACTCGCCGGAGGGCGCGTCGGGGTCTGCCCCAAGCCCGTCAGCGGAGCGATCAACAGCAGTCCTCCGAGAACGGCTCTTCCTGGGTAACTACTCACAGCATCGATGAACTTCAAGGGATCCTGTCTCCTTCCCGGTGATCTCTGTGCCTCTTTGGTGAGGCAGGGAAATCACCACCGAGGCACAGAGAACACAGAGAAAGCCACCCCAACATTCTCTTCTCGGTGACTTCTGTGCCTCTTTGGTGAGGCAGGGAAATCACCACCGAGGCACAGAGAACACAGA
>JBMUAP010000104.1:0-8345 GCA_049454155.1 Blastocatellia bacterium | reverse complement strand
CGGAGATCAGGGCGACAATCAGCGCAGGTCAGCCTGACAGAGGGTCTCATAGAGCCTCCGGATCTTCGCGGCGACGGCTGGCCAACGATAGAGAGGCGGCAGGAGAGTGCGGAAACGGTCTGGATCTTCCATGACTCTCTGGATGGTGAGGCGAAGCCCGCCCGGCTGATCTGGATCGCAGCGTGAGCAGTCCTCGAAGGGGGATTGTCTGGCATATGGGTAATCGCCAAGGATGACGGGCAGGCCGCAGGCCATCGCCTCCAGGGCAGAAAGGCTCTGCGTCTCGCTCGACGAGGGGAGACAAAAGACGCGGGCTGCCCGATAGGCACTGGCCAGCAGTGGGTCGTTGTAGGCCAGCCCTGGGATCCAGTGGAGATGCGCGTGGGCGTTGATCACCGCCGCAAACTTGCGGGTATAGGCCGACTCAGCCGGACTTGGATGTCCGATGAAGACGCCCGGATACGGCAGATCGGCCAGCGCTTCGGCAAGTGGCAGAACGTTCTTCCGGGCGAGAATTCCCGCCGTGCAGAGCACAAAGTCGCTCACGCCATACTGGGAGACAAAAGGCTCGGGCCCAACCTCGCCCATTTCCGGATCGACTCCATTGGGTATCACGTGAATCCGCTCCCGGGAGACCCCATACGTGATCCGCACAAACTCCGCTTCCAACTGATTGAGGCAGATCACTGCCGACGCGTGCGCGAAGACCTCTCGCTGCTGGCCATAGCTGGTCGACAACCGCAGCGGTGCAACGAGGGAAGTCGCCATCTGCCAGATCGGCCCGCGCCACCAGGCAGCAGTTGGCGCACTGCAGACGGCCGAGACGACAATCGGCCATCGACCACTTACTTGGCGACAGAGATCGACGTAGTTCCCTGTCGAACCGAATAGATGGAGGAGGTCAAAGTCATCCGTCGGATCGAATGCGGGCAGCGGCAACGCCTCCACGCCAAGAGACTGGAGGGCGGTGGCGGTGCGCATCGCTTGAATCTCCAATCCGCCGGGGCTGACACTCGCGGGGAACATCGAGACAAGGCGAACTCGAAGCGCTGGAGATTGGGAATCTGTCACCGGGTCGATCACGACCACCTCCCCGTCAGAAATGAGTAGGCCCTGGCTACGATGATGAGGCCCAAGCCGACAATGGCCGCAATGGATGCCACTCGCGCCAGCCTTTCGGAAAGCAGCAGGCGCGAGACCACGCCATTCTGCGGAGTGGCAATGTGGGCAGACAGCGCCAAGCGAGGAGAACGAAATACCTGAACACCTCTTCCCCGTTAGCCATTCCCCTCCCCTTGCCGCCGTAGAAAACGGTCAATGAGCCACCAGCCAGGCAGAAGAAAGAAGATCCCATAGCCAAGAACCGTCGCCCAGACGGCCCCCGCCGGCCCGGCCCAGAAAGTCAAGACCAGTTTCAACCCCAGCGCGACGACGGAGGCGGTCAAGTAGATCAAGAGTTGCCCTCGTATCAATCCTGGCTGGTTGAGCAAGAGCGACAAGGCCCCACCCACCGCCCCACTCATCGAGTAGAGCGCAAAGCCGCCCAACAAGAAGGCAGACGGGAGGAGATCAGTGCCAACCCACCAGCGGACCAGTGTCTGTCCCCCGACCCAGAGGACAATCGCCGAGAAAGTTCCAAGGATCAAACTGCCCTGAATGGACCGCCTCAAGGCCTGCCGGACCCATTCCCAGTCCTGGCGTGCGAAGGCCTCCCCATAGGCCGGCCAGAGTGGCGCGAGCAGATGTTGGCTGAGAAACCCGAAAAAGAAGAGCCGCTGGACAACCGAATAAGCGGCCACTGCCTTGGGCCCGTGAAAATGGGCAATGATCAGGGGATCGACCGTCGATCCCAGCATTGTCAGCAACTGCAAAACGAAGTAGCTCCCCCCCAGGCGGAGCAAGCGGCGAGTCCCCGCCCGATCGACGCGTCGCCAGGAGGGAAGCAGCCACCGACGTTGACGAAGGAGGAGGTCAGCCCCCTGCGCCAGCGTGACGATCGCCGGCGGACTCAACATCGCCACCACTAACCAGGGCAGACTCGCTTCGTGGTAGATCGCCCCGCCAAGTCCCCCGAGCCCGGCCAACGTCCCCCCCATCTGCCAGAGACTATGCCGGCCTCCCTCTTGATATCCGACCCGGATCCGTTCGATGAGGTTGAGGGGGAGCGACAAGAGAAAGAAGAACAGAAAGACAGCGAGGGTCGGGTTGACCTCGGCCCTCGCCTGGATGGTCTTGATCTGAAAAAGGTCCGGCCAGGAGATCCACCCCGCCAAGCCCCAGCCGAGGCCCCCAAGAAGCCACGCGGTCATCACCATCAGAAAAAAGGCGCTGCTGACCAACCGGGCGGCCTCTTCACGATCTTCGCGCCCATTGGCCTCGGCCAGCGAAGTGACGAGTCCATTGCCAATCCCCAAGTCCATGAAATGGAACGAGGCAATCAGCGAGCTGAGGCTGACCCACAGTCCGTAGCGCTCGACGCCAAGGTAGCCCAACGTCAAAGGAACGGAGATGAGCAACGTCAGGGCATGCAGCCCCCTTGACATCAACGCCCCTCCCCCGGCGAGCAGGGCTCGCCGATAACGATCCTGAGATCGCTGGTCCGGTGACAGGCGGGTCTCGGACCCACCCCCCCTCAGCCACGCCCCCGCCCTTCGGGCCCACTCACCGCGGTTCATCTTTCTTCCCTGCCCTTCCGGCAGTTCCAAGGCTCTCGCGGTCTGCTCACAACGGATCTTCCTCCGTCGGCAAGATCATGGCCGCCATGAGCAAAAAGAGCAGCGCATTGGAGGGGATCTGCAAGTTGAAATCGACCCAGCTGTGGAGCGCCAGCCCGACCATCGCGATCCACGATCCATAGAAGATCGCCGGATCCCCCCGTCCCGCCATGGCCATCTGTCTGACTTGCACCCGCCACGAACGAAGACAGAGGACGAGAAAGGTGAGCAGGAGCCCTCCTCCAATCATCCCCGTCTCCACCAGTAGATGCAGATAATCGTTGTGGGCCTCTTCGACCCGTTCGAGTTGCGCCGATGAGCTGCCATATCGCGGATAGACGCTGGGAAATGCCCCCACCCCAACTCCCGTCAGCGGGTGGTCGAGCAGGATCTGCCAAGCGGCCTTCCAGTAGGTGAGGCGGGTCACGACCGAATAGTCCCGCGCGCCCTGCTCGAAGGTCGCGAGCCTCGTCCGCAATGACTGCGAGCCGATCCACCAGCTGAGCGCGACGACCACTGCCGCTCCCAGCAGGAGGGTCCATCCGTTCTTCCGGGGGCTTCCGCGGAATCGGCCAGCTCGGTGCCGCCTGGATTGCCTCATCAACAAGATCCCGAAGAGCAAGAGCTGCCCCCCTATCGCCAGGAGCCCTCCCCGCGAGATGGAGAGGATTCCCGCTACCAGCAAGACGAGCGTCGACAGACGAAAGAGCAGCCGCGAGTCCCCCTTCCGCTCCTGAAACTCCTGAAAGAGGAGCATCGCCAACGGAAGGGGGAAGAGCAGCTCGACCAACCCCGCAAAATGGTTGTAATTGGCAAAGGGGCCGAAGGGGGCGACATAGTCCGAGACGGGACGGATCCAATAGAGGGTGCGTGGAGAGGTCAGCCGTTGCAAAATGGCCAGGCAAGCGATCACCAATCCAAATGCCGCGAGCACTTGAACGGTCACGCGTCGACTCAAGGACGTCCGCAGAACCTGCAACGCCGCGCTGAAATAGAGGCTGAAGGCGAAGAGCTTGAAGGCGGCCGCCCGGGTCAAGTGGGGGGCTTCGGAGATGGTCCCCAAGCGCAACTGCTCCATCGACAGGCTCTCGGGGGCAGGAGTGCCAGCGACACCGACCTCACCCGTCAATGGCAGCATCTGACAGACGGCCCAGAGGAGCCATCCCCAGAGCGGGAGCGCCAACCACTGGCGGGACCACACGAAGGCGGGATCGAAGGCGGCCAGCACCACCAAGATTCCCCCCACCACGAGCGCGTTGAGCTGGAAAAGCGCGAGCGACCACGGCTCGACCGTGCCAAAGGCAAGGGTCGCCCCCATCGCCGTCAAGAGAAGATCGACCAGGAGGATCCCCTCCAGACGCTGGCTCCAGTTGCGTTCGGCAGTCCACTGGCTGGTCACGGTCCCCCTTCCCTCCTCTCGTCAATCACTGGACGGAGAGAGACCTCATCAATCCAGAGGGTCGCTCGCTCCAGGCTATTGACGGTGCGATAGGCGGGAGTGCGCAGGAGCAGACGGACCGCTTCCATCGCCTCGGGGACCTCAAAGTCGACAGAGAGTTCCGTCGGCTCCTCCTGCTGGCGAGGAAGCCGCACCTCTGCGAGCAGGTCCTCCGGTCGCGCGGCATTCTGAACCTCGATCCAGGGTGGTTCCGCCGGCAGCTGCGTCGCGCGGACCGACACTCGCAGCCGGTGAACCTGCCCGGGTGTGGTCGCGGCGAGCAAGGAAAGGTGTTCGTACGGACTCTCCATCGGAATGGCAAAGAGGAGAGAGAGGGATCGGGCCCCGCGCAGTGGTCGCGCGTCATCCCGCCGGACCATCACCTGCGGGTGCGGATCGAGCAGCCAGTCGAATCCCAGTCGCGACTGGCGAAGAATCGGCAGTTCTTCGGCGAGCGGGGCCACCTCAAATCCCCCATTCTCGACCCCCTCGTCCGTCGATTCCCCCACGAGCGAAGGTCGACCGAGAAGATGGCGCAGTCGATGCCAGACCTCTCGTGCCTCCCCAAAACGCGACGCTTGTTGGGTCTGCTCGAGGAGAGTCAGAAGCAACGATCGCGTCGGTGGATCGTCCTCCTGGGCCTCTTGGCGCATAATGGTCAGGGCTGGATCGACCACTCCCTGATCTAACAAAAACTGCGCCAGCGTAATCCTGCCGAGCCGATCTTCCGGGGTGACCCTCGCCAAGAGCACAGGGTCCAGTCCGAGCCTCCCTGTCAATACCTGATAGACGTTGAGGGCTGCCCGCGGGTTCGTTCTGCCGCCGCCCACCTCCGAGAGCTGCAGCGCGCTCCGAAACCGGGCGAGAGACTCCTCGATCCTCCCCTGTCGCAGCTGGAAGTTGGCCAACGTCCAGTGGGTCTCAAAATACTGGGGGGCCAGTTCGATCGCCCGATGAAAGGCGCGGGAAGCTGGTACCATCGCTCCCGTACTTTCATACCCCCGCCCCAACTCCAACCAGTACCGGTAATCCGTGGGAGATCGACGGACAGCTTCCCGCAACGACTCGATCCCGGCGTGCGGATCGATCGTCTCCGCCCGAAAGAGGAGATACTTCCCCTTGGCCACCAAAACCCGCGGGTCTCGCGGCGCATACTCGACGGCCAAGTCCCGGGTCGGCCCTCCATCGCCCATCGACACCAACACCTCCGCCAGGTAGCCGACCGCGACCTGCCACCCAGTATAGAGCGCCAGCAAGAAGAAGGGGATCGGGAGAAAGTGTTGTGGACGCATCACCTCTCACAGAGGTCAGTTTTCGGGGTAGCTCTGATCGTAGGAATACTTGTAGTTGTAATAGTAGCCGTCGGCGCGGAGATTGATGCCGTTAAGCACCACCCCGAAGATCTTGGCATTGACATCGAAGAGGGCCTGCTTCGTGCGCAGCACCACTTCGCGTGGCGTCTGACCGCTCTTGACGACCAGGACGACCCCATCGACCAGAGGAGAGATGATCAAGGCGTCCGAGACCTGAATGACGGGCGGAGAGTCGATGATGATGTGATCAAACTGGTCCTGGGCCTCGGCAAGTAACCCTCGCAGCTTGGGGGAGCTGAGCAGTTCCGACGGATTGGGCGGGATGGGACCCGCCGGCATGATCGAGAGTGTCGGAATCTCGTGAGGCTGAATCACCCGCTCCAGCTCCACCTCCCGCGAAAGGTAGGTGGAGAGGCCAACCTCATTGGAGACACGCAGAATCCGGTGGCAGCGTGGCCGTCGCATATCCGCGTCGAGGACCAGGACACGCGCCCCCGTCTGCGCCAGGGAGATCGCCGTATTCGAGGCGATCGTCGTCTTTCCCTCGGCGGGATAACTGCTCGTCACCAGCATGATCCGGGGAGCCCGCTCCGCCGACGAGAGCAGCAGCGAGGTTCGCAGCGCCCGGTAGGACTCCGCGAACGACGAGACCGATTCGTGCGTCGAGACCAGCTCGGCCCGGGTGACTGTCGTCCCCAACCCCGTCTCCAGTGGAGCCCGGGAAGCCTTCCGTCCCCGCAATCTTCGTCCCCGCGTCAACGTCTCCAATGACGGAATCGCTCCCAGGGAGGGGAGGAGCAGAATCCGCTCGACCTCGTCTGCCGTATTGATCGTGTTGTTCAAATACTCGATGAAGAAGGCCATGCCAACCCCGAGCGCCAACCCAATCAAGAGGCCGAGCCCGATGTTGAGAATCCGGTTGGGTCGAACCGGGGCAATCGGCACCTCCGCGCGCTGCACGATCCGCATATTGGCCGGCCGAAAGTCGCTCTCCACCTCCGCCTGGCGAAGCCGTTGCAGCAGATCCTCGTAGTTCTTCCGGTCTGTCTCCGTCTTCTGCTTGATCAGATTGAGCTCGGTCGACTCCCGATTCTGCTGGATCGTCTCTCCCTTCGATCTCGAGAGCTCCCCGCGCAGATCGTCTTCCCGGGCACGGGCAATGCGAAACTGGGTCTCGACATTCCGGACGATCCGCTGCTTCGCCTCGGTCAACTGGAGTTCGAGTTGTTTGACCTGCTCCTCGACCTGGCGAACGGCCGTATATCCGGGTTGATAACGAGCCGAGAGGTTGGCCATCTCCTGGCGCTGTCGGCTCAATTCGCGGGTGAGGGCCTGAATGGTCGGATCGGCGAGCACAGGGGGCAGCTCGTCCGGGGAGACCTGCCGGCTGCGCTGATAGATCGCCTCCGCGGAGCGCCGCTCATTCTCGGCCTCGACCAATTGGCGATTGAGTTCTTCGGTGCGGGCCAGCGAGATGTTGCCGCGATCATCGAGCGAGATAATCCGACGATCGGTCAAATAGCGGGTGTAGGCCTCTTCGGAAGCGCGCAGCTCATTGCGGGCCTCCTCCACACGGCGACTGAGGAACTCCCGTGTGGTCCCCAGCCCCTGCAGCCGGCTCTCCATCGACCAAGCGATATACTCTCCCGCCACCGTGTTGGCGACATCTGCGGCCAGAGCGGGGCTGTAAGAGTCGAACGAAACGGTCACCACCCGGCTCTGACGACCCACCGCGACGTCGTATCTCCCCTGGAAGGCATTGACCAGCCGCACCTCCCGCTCGTGCTCGGGAAGAGAACCCGCCTCCCGGAGTTGAAACTCCTGGTGGTCGGCCAAGTTGAGGCGCTGGATCACCCGCCGGGAGATATCCCGACTGCGTAGAATGTCGACTTGGGTCTGCAGATAGAACGGATTGAAGACATTGGCCGTCTCCAACTCCATGATCCGCTGGCCCGCCAGTACCCGCTCCGTCTCCTTCCCGATCTCGATCCGGGCCAGCGCGCGATAGACGGGTCGGCTCATCAGCGTCCCAATGGTGACGATCGAGACCATCACAAAGAGGGTCGCCAAGACGGTCCACCGGTGCTTCCGAAGAATCCGCCAGTACTCCCGGAGGGAATTCTTTTCTGGCTGGATGGGACTCGCACGGTTATATCCTGGATACCCTCCCGGCCCCCGTCTCCCGGAGGAGGGAAAGGCCCCCTCCTCCAGCACACTGTCCAATCCCGTGCCATTCCCTTGTCCAGAACTGGAGAGGGAGGGCAATGCCCGTGGCTTCTGATCATCAAGGTTCATCGTCTCGTTTCCATTGTCTATCCGTCGACCAAGGTCACTGGGCCGGCGCGAGTGACCTCACCATTTGAAAACGCCCGGATCGCCCAGACCGGTGCCCCGCCTTGTTCGCTCTTGTTTGGTTCTCACGGAGTGACGGAGCCAAGCAGAGGGGGCGCCCCAGCCGTCCATCCTCGCTTTCGTCACTGGTTGACCAAGCCCTGCGTGCTGTTGCTGATGTGCTGCCAGATCGACGATCATCGTCCCAATCTCGTCCTAGGGCATCTCCAAGACTCTATGGCTCCGTGAAACCTCCGTCTGTCCGGGAGCGAACAGGATGTTTGCGCAGGATGTCAGACCATCTGAAGAGTTGGCCCTCTGGGCCAAAAGATGGAGGAAGGGCCGACCTCACGAAGGTGAGGAGAGAGGGAGTGGCGCTCAGGCAACCCCACGGGCCGCCACTGAAAGACCTCCGGACGGTTACCGGAGAAGGACCCAGCCAAGCGTGCTGGCGAACCCCCCGGCCAGCGCCTGCAAGAGTGTCTTTGTCTGCTTCGAGCGACCTGACTCCGGGACCATCACCACATCGTATGGCTTCAGGAGAACATC
>JBMUAP010000103.1:0-8351 GCA_049454155.1 Blastocatellia bacterium | reverse complement strand
AATTTTCCACCTCCACCGCCACCACACCATCCTCCGCCCATTCAACCACCACCTTCAACTCCTCCTCGTAACTGTGCAGAACCTTGCTCGTCAATGTTCCCGCAATAAAGAGAAAGAGGAGCCAGCCGATGCGATTCCGGACGACACGGAAGACGGGGTTGTCGAAGTAGGGTCGGTCGAGTGCTCCCGGCTCCACCGCTGCCATTCGCAGGATGTCCTCGGTCTGCTCCTCGATGAAGACGTCGATGACATCGTCGACCGTGACGATCCCCAAGACCATCCCCTCGTCGTTGACGACCGGCACGGCGAGCAGGTCATACTTGGCAATCTTCTTGGCAACGGTCTCCTGATCGTCGAGTGCATTGACGGTGACCGGTTTGCGACGCATCACTTCTGTCACGCGTTGATGCATATCCGCCATGACCAAGTCTCGCAGCGAGACAGATCCCAGCAGTTGGCCTGTCGGCGGATCGAGCACAAAGCAGGCGTAGACAGACTCCTTCTCGCGAGCCACGGCGCGGATGTGCTTGAGCGCTTCTCCGACGGTCCAGCCCGGGTCGAGCTGCATCAGTTCCGTCGTCATGATCCCCCCCGCCGTGTGCTCTTCGTACTGGAGGAGATGTTCGAGTTCCGCCTTGACCTCGTTGCTGACCTTGGCCAGAATCCGCCGCCGCTCCGTCAAGCCCATCTGCTGGATGACGTCGGTCCGCTCGTCCGCCGACAGCTCCTCGATGACCCGCGCGGCGCGACTTGGATCGAGCTTCTCGAGGATGGCGCTCCGGCGTGACATGCTTGGCAGGTCGATCAACTCGACCGCCCGCGCAATCGGCAACATCATCAAGACAGTCGCCGCCTCGACCAGGTTGAGCTGGTTGAGCAACTCGACCAGATCGGCGGGTGCCAAGTCCATGACCTGTTCGCTGATGCCGACAAAGCTCTCTTCCAGTCGGAGGTTGATGCGTTCCCGCAGCTCTTCCAGTGGCGTCACCCCCTCACCTCCTCTCTTCCCATTTCTTTCTGAGGTCTGTCAGGAGATCGACAAAGCGCAGGTCCGAGCGCAAATTGTCGAGGCGGTTGTTGTCCGCAAACATCGGATAGTTCTCATTGCCCAGGCGAATCGCTTGGCGGACCCAGGAGATTGCCTCGTCCCGCCGATGCTCCATGGCATAGAGGGAGGCGAGCCAGACGGCGATGTCGTGGTCGGCCGCCGCCGTCTCTTTGACCTGGTCTGTAATCACCGCCAGCGCCTGCTCGTGGGCCCCACGCGCGCTGTAGCACCATCCTCGCAGAATATGCAGGGGATCAAAATGGGGATGTTGCTCGAGAATCTCCTCGACCAACTGGCAGCAATCGTCGATTCGTCCCATCGTGAAGTAGGTGACCGCCAGAAAGGTGCGGATCAACGGGTGGTCTGGTTCGACGTGACGGGCCTCCTCGAAGGCCTCGAGCGCTGCCTCGTACTCGTGCCGATACGTCAGGATCCGGCCCCGGTTGTAGCCGGCAATGACGATGTCGCGCGGGCTCAGCTCGACCAAGCGCTCGTACTGTTTGAGCGCACGGTCGTAGAGGCCGTTCAGTCGGTAGAGCATTCCGGCGACGATGAAGACCGTCGGATCATTGGGTGCCTTGCGTCGGACCTCGGCGAGCGTGGCGAGGGCGAGATCCTTCTCCCCCCGGTTGAGGTAGACATAGACCATCTGCAGGTGGGCACCTGGCAGCTCAGGATCGAGTTCGATGGCCCGCTGCAGCGATCGCTCAGCGAGGGCGAAGTATTCCGTTCCCCCGTATCCCTGTCCGTGGTGAATATAGCACCGCCCGAGTGTGTAGTGGGCTCGCGCAAAGTCCGGGTCGATGCGGATCGCCTCCTGGAACATCTTGATGGCATCGTCGAGGTCACGGTCGTTGAAGGTCTGCGACATGTACTGGAAGAGCAGATCCCGTCCGCGGAGGTAGAATTCGTAGGCCTCATTGCTCGAGGTGAGCGGGCGGTCGATCCGTTTTTGTTCCTCCTCAGTGAGTCGCAGGCGTAGCCCAGCGATGACCCGTTCGGCGATCGTGTCCTGGATCGTGATCAGATCGCGGGAGTCGAGATCGATCCGCTCGCTCCAGAGCATCTTTCCGGTCGAGATGTCGATCAGCTGGGTCGTCACCCGAAACCGTTCCCCACTCTTGATGAAGCTGCCGGTGAGGACGGTGTTGACCGCCAGCTCTTGCCCGATCTGCCGGGGATCGACCTGTTGGCCGGTGTAGAGGGCGATGTACTGCGAAGGGCGCACGACAATCGATCGGAGGTTGGCCAATTCGGTGATCAAGCCGTCGGCGAGGGAGAACTCATAGAAGTTGTCCTCGGCATTGCGCGAGAGGTTCTGGAACGGCAGGACGGCAAGGCTGCGCCGTGGCTCGCTTCCCCAGGAAGAGGGACGGCTCGTGCTTCCACTCTGACTCCGCTGGCTCTGCGACGAGGGCGAGGGTGGCTCCTCGATGCTCTGTGGTTCGGCGCTGCCACCGCCTGCGCCGCGCTCGCCGCCGCGTGATCGCCGGGCGATTCCGAAGACGCCCCCTCCGAACAACCGGCCGAGCGTGCTCGTCAATCGCCAAGTGGTCCGGGCGGATTGAGGAGCGATCAGGGTCGATGATACCTCCGTCGGCAGGACCCCAGACTCCCCGGCAACTTGCCGCATCAACCCTTTCAACTCTTCGAGCATCGCCGCCATCGTCGGGAATCGGTCCTTGGGTCGACGGGCCAGGGCTCGGTCGAGGAGGTCCTGCAAACCGGCCGGCG
The DNA here is from genome assembly GCA_049454155.1 of Blastocatellia bacterium. Classification (GTDB taxonomy): domain Bacteria; phylum Acidobacteriota; class Blastocatellia; order RBC074; family RBC074; genus CAIOZW01. The sequence continues at coordinate 5,569 of JBMUAP010000103.1, read as the reverse complement.
GTGAGGCGACCAGATCGCTGATCGGCGTCGGGCGATCGTTGATCACTGCCTGCATGATCTCGATCCGGTTCCGTCCCGTGAAGGGAGGCTGCCCCGTGACCATCTCATAGAGCACGACCCCGAGGCTGAAGATATCCGTGCGATGATCGACCCGCTCTCCCGTGGCCTGTTCGGGAGATCCATACCCGATGGTTCCAAAGGGGGCACCGACCTCTGTCAGGGAGACATCGGCCTGAATCGCCCCTTCTCCTTCCGCTTCCAGCATCTTGGCCAGCCCAAAGTCGAGTACTTTGACCTGTCCCCGCTCCGTGACCATGACGTTGGTTGGCTTGATATCCCGATGCACAATCCCTCGCCCGTGGGCGCTGGCAATCGCGTCGGCCAGCTGAATAGCGATCGAGAGCGCGCCGGGCAGTTCGAGGGGGCGCCGATGGATGACCTCTTTCAGCGTCCGCCCTTCGATGAAGGGCATGACGATGTAGTAGATCCCGCTCGATTCCCCCACGTCATAGATCGCGCAGATATTGGGATGGTCGAGCGACGAGGCGAGGCGGGCCTCCTGCTCGAATCGGCGTCGCGCCCGCTCGGAGGTTGCCTGCTCCGGATGGAGCGTCTTGAGGACCACCTGGCGGTGGAGCCGGGTGTCCTCCGCGCGATATGCGGTGGCTTGTCCGCCCTGCCCGAGTTGCTCGAGGATGCGGTAGTGCTGGAGGGTTGTGCCTGGTGCGAGCGAAACCATCGGTCACCTCGGTCGCGGTTCGTCGACGCTCAATGCTTGACCATCGATCGTGTGGGTGGGATATCCGGTACCGGTGGATCCCCGCGCATTGCCCCATCGATGCCCCACGGGGGCGAATCGGTCCCCTCGATGTCGGGAGGGGGCTCGCGGCATTGGACCAGGCTTCCTCGTCGGAGAAGGGGGGCTGAAACCAGCGCCAAACCTCAAGGGAAGGAAAGACCGGCCTGCTGGTCGTTGATCATCATCGCCTCCGCTCGCGATGGTTCCCGTGTCGGAAGCGCTCTGTGACCAACCGAATTCCCCATGCTACTACCAGTGCAGATGGGCTTCAAGATGGGCGGACAGCGATTCAACGTTCGACCCAAAAACTTCTCGGACTGGTCGAGAGGGGAATCAGTACGCGGGTTCCTCCGGGCGCGAAATGGAGGGCGAAGACCTCGACGCGATGTGGTCCGGGGGCGAGCGCGGCTCCTTCCAGCGAAAAGACGAACCCGTGACCAGGGCTGGACGTGACCCCCGCCGTAATCAGGTCGGGGCGGGGGGCATCGGCCCGCACGGAAGCAAGGAATTGCCCATCCAGGAAGATTTGGACGGTGACCGCGTCCCGGGGAGTGACTTCATTGAACGCCCATCCCCTCACCTCCGTCGATGTGGCCCGGTCGATCGCCCCCCGCATCCCCGGGGGGAAGGTCAGCGAAGTCGTCAGGCTCGCCAGGAAGACCAGCAGACCGATCTCCACCAAAGCTTTGAGGAGCAGGGCGACGAGCAGGCGAGAGGTGATCGCCGACCCAGCAGACCGGGTCGCCGTCCCCAGGTCAGATTCGGGGAGCTGGCAAGAGATAGAGGGGCCGGTCTTCATCCCATACCGGACCTCTCCATCAACGTGCGAGCCCACCCGGCCAGGGCGCGTACACGGTCATCAAAGTTGGCGAATCGCGCGTCGGTTGTCTGTCCGATGTGGTACCGATGGTAGATCTGCTGGATGACGACCGCCAGTTTGAAGACGGCAAAGGTGTGGTAAAAGCCGATCGTTCCGACCGATTGGCCACTCTCGGCCGCGTAGAGGTCGACGATCTCCTCCCGGGTCAGCCAGCCAGGCTGTGCCGTTACGCCGCCCAGCGAGCCAGCGAAGACCGGCGGGTCACCAGCTTCTGGCCAGTAGCAGAGGAGCAGCCCGAGATCGATCAGCGGGTTCCCGACCGTGCTCATCTCCCAATCCAGAATCGCCACCAGTCGGGTGGGATCGGCCGGATCGAGCATGACGTTGTCGAGTTTGTAGTCGTTGTGGACGAGTGTTGGCCGAGCAGGGTCAGCGGGCAGGTGTTCCAGAAGCCACTCCCTGACCCGCTGCATATCGGGGATCTCGTCGGTCTTGGCCCGCTCCCAACGATTGGACCAGCCTTCGACTTGGCGGCGAACAAAGCCGGCGGGCTTGCCGAGTTGAATCAGGCCGGTCGCTTCGACATCGATCGCATGCAGCTGCACCAGGGCACGGACGAGGCTCTCTCCTACCCGCCGTCGGAGCGAGAGATCCTCGCCGATCTCTGGCGGTACCTGTTGACGCACGACGATCCCACGTCGCCGCTCCATCAGGTAGAAGGGCACACCGAGCACTCCCGTGTCTTCACAGAGCAGAAGCGGGCGCGGGGCCAGCGGAAAATGCGGATGGACCGCAGTCAGGAGCCGGTATTCGCGCGGCATATCGTGAGCGGTCGGTGCCACTGGGCCAATGGGTGGGCGCCGAAGGACCAGCTCTTGCCCTTGCCAGCGCAGGCAGTAGGTCAGGTTGGAGTGGCCTCCAGGAAACTGTTCGACGCGGAGAATCGCCCCCTCCTCTCCCTCTCTCTCCCTGGTGATGTCGCTGTCCGGGAGGGGGTGGGAAGAGAGAAAGGCCGTGAGGGCCTCCAGATTGAGGTCCTCACCGGTTCGAATCGGCGCGGTGTCAGCGGAAGGGGTCGTCTCTGCCATAGGTCGATGCCTTCAAATCTTACTGGACAAGAATCGTGGGAGACTCGCCTGTCGTTAGCGCAAAAAACCACTCTGGTTGCTGGTCTCCCCACTCAACTGATCGTTGAGCGGATCGTCGAGGGCGAGCAGCCAACGCAGGGAGTCGGGAAAGGTCGCTTGCCGGGCTGGGTCGATCAGCCGCTTCTGGTACTGTTGCTGCGGTCGATCACGTCGACAATAGAAGCTGTGAAGAGCCAAGCGGGGACGCGACGTTTGGTTGGCGGTTCCTCCGTGCCAGAGGTGCGCGTTCATGACCACAACGGTGCCCGCCTTTCCAGTGAAGTACCGTTGGTCTGGATGGGAGGCGATGGGATCGGCGAGGGCCTTCTCTGGCAGGATCCCCGCGCGATGGCTGTGTGGCACATAGCGCGGCGCGCCATTCTCGACGAAGAAATCGTCGAGCAGCCAGAGCAGGTTGCAGACGGTATTCCCCTGCGCGTCCGGCAAGGCACCCGTGTCACAGTGGAACGGCTGGGTCCACCCGCTGTGAGGCCGCGCCGAGCGCGCGTTGAGGCTGCTCAGCTTGAAGGCCGGCCCCAAGACTTGTTCGACCGCCCCGAGCAGCCGCGGCAACTGCACCACCTCCTCGAAGACCTCTCCCTGGGCCACCAAGTTGGCCAACCGGTCCGTTCCAGGCTCCTGCCGAAATTCCGCGCCGGCCTGCTCGCCCTGCAACGCGAAGAGCTCCTCGATCCGTCCCCGTAAACGGGCGACGAGCGCTGGGTCGGCGAACCCTTCCAGCACCAGGAACCCCTCTTCGTCGAGCGCGCGTCTCTCGTCCACTCCCAGCGGAAGGATCGGGGGTCTTCCCGCCAATCGATTGGTTGCCTCGCTGGTCTGCATGGGCTACGCCCTCCTTCCCCTCCAGGAATCGATCCATGGTTCGCCTTGGTTCGCCTTGGTTCGCCGATGAGGCAGTATTGTGCCGCAAACCACGCCCCTCGGCAACTAGCCGTGCGGGACCCCCTCGCACGGAAAAGTCCACTAAGGAACTGGCTTCGCCCGCTTTCCCGTCGCTCTCGATCCCTGGCCTCTTCTGATGGCAAGCGGCATACGCCTTGCCATTCCGAGACTGGCTCCCAAACAATAGGGACGGAAAAGAGGAGGTGACCACAATGGCACAGACAGCAGAAGAAGGCTTGGGTGAGCCGCGAGAGGCCGAAGAATTGGAGGTCCGCGTGACAGGCCAGGAGTTGCTCGAGGATCCGTTGCTCAACAAAGGGAGCGCGTTCCCAGAGTCCGAGCGTCGAGCCTTCGGACTGCTCGGACTGCTTCCGTATCACAGCTCCTCTCTCGAAGAGCAGGTCATCCGGGCCTACGAAAACTACTCCCGACTGCCCTCTCCGCTCGAGAAGTACATCTACTTGACTGCCCTCCAGGATCGCAACGAAGTTCTCTTCTATCGACTGATCGAGACGCACATCACCGAGATGATGCCAATCATCTACACGCCGACGGTCGGGCTCGGGTGTCAAGTCTACAGCCACATCTTTCGTCGGCCACGGGGGCTCTATCTCGCCTACCCGCACCGGCGGGAGATTTCGACGATCCTCGACAACAGCCCTCGCCAGGAGGTCGCGGTGATCGTGGTGACAGATGGGGAGCGCATTCTCGGCCTTGGGGATCAAGGTGTCGGAGGGATGGGGATCCCGGTTGGCAAGCTCTCTCTCTACACGCTCTGTGCGGGGATTCATCCGCGGACGACCTTGCCAATTCTCCTCGACGTCGGGACGAACAACCCGGAGCGGCTGGCCGATCCTCTCTATCTCGGATGGCGGCACGAACGGATTCGGGGCCGTGCCTACGACGATTTCGTCGAGTCATTCGTCGAGGCGGTCATCCGCAAGTTCCCCAAGGTCCTTCTCCAATGGGAGGACTTTTCAAAGGAGCATGCCCCGGCGCTGCTCGCGCGCTACCGGGATCGGCTCTGCACCTTCAATGACGATATTCAGGGAACGGGGGCCGTGACCCTGGCCGGGCTCCTGGTGGCGACACGGCTGCTCGGGCAGCGCCTCTCCGATCAGCGCATCGTCATGCTCGGGGCTGGCGCTGCGGCAACGGGGATCGCCGATCAACTGGTCGAGGCGATGCGACAAGAGGGAACCGGGGAGGAGGAGGCTTGTCGGACCATCTGGCAAGTGGATCGTCAAGGCCTCGTCCACACCGGGCGAGTGCGGCTCGAGCCGGGAAAGCAGCGCTATGCCCAGCCGCTCGTGCGCTTGACCGATTGGACGGCCACGGCCGAGGGGTTCCTCCTGCCAGAGGTGGTGCGACAAGTCCGGCCGACCATCCTCATTGGAACCTCGGCCCAGCCGGGCGCCTTCACCGAGGCGGTTGTTCGCGAGATGGCCCGTTACGTCGAACGCCCCATCATCTTTCCGCTCTCCAATCCGACCTCGAAGTCGGAGGCCACACCAGCCGACCTCGTCCATTGGACGGAAGGACGGGCCCTCATCGCAACGGGCAGTCCGTACCCAGCCGTGGCTGGCGAGGGGGCGTTGGCGGGACAGCCCTTCCGCATCGGCCAGTGCAACAACTCCTTCATCTTTCCCGGCGTCGGTCTGGGCATCATCGCGGCCGAGGCGCGGCGGGTCACCAATGCCATGTTCGTCGTCGCCGCACGGGTTCTCAGTCAAGCCTCGCCAGCCTTGCGCCATCCGGATAGGGCGCTCTATCCGGAACTGACCGAGGCCCGGGCGATCTCGCGACAGGTCGCACTCGCCGTCGCTGAGGAGGCCATCCGGTCAGGCCACGCCGATCCCATTCCCTCTGAAGTCCTCGAGGCCCGTCTCGCCTCGCGCATGTGGGCCCCTCATTATCCCA
>JBMUAP010000102.1:0-8411 GCA_049454155.1 Blastocatellia bacterium | reverse complement strand
GATACCCGAGCATCTGGTAGACGTGGACCACCGCCCGATCGATGAGCGCCTCGCCAGCGCCCACTTCGAGAGAGGTGTTGGTGTTGGCTCCATATCCCCCTTCGATCGCCGCCTGGAGAGTCGGAACATATCCAATCCAACCACTGGTCCAACCACCGCCTCCCCCGCTGTAACCGTAGCCGAGCAGAAAGGGATGGGCAACCACTCCGGCCAAGCGGTCTCGCCAAGCGATCTGGAGATCGACGAAAGGCTCACCGGGAATGGCGGTCAGGGCGATCGTCCGGTCGAGGAGCAGGGTCGTCAGACCGACGCGCCACTCCTTCGCGGGCTCCCAACGGTCTCGAAATGTCAGGACGTCAGCGATCACCTGCAGCGGAGCCTCCCCGGCGGGTGCGGCTGGACGCAGGCGGCGCGCAACCCGCAGAGCCTCTTCCCCAAGCGATTGTCCCATCCGTACCATCTCCTCGAAGCCCCGCTGCGCGATCGGCTGCTTGTCGAGATAGGGGTTGATGTCCCCCCCGGCACCGGGAAGGAAGAGCGCGGTCACTCCAGGCAGGGCCGCTTCGAGGTGGCGCCGCAGGGCTCCCGGATAGTCGGCCGAAATCTGCCGGTTGTCTGGCCCGAGAACCACGGCGTGGCAGGCGTAATTGACGAGGAGGACGCGAGGCGTGCCTGCTTCACCATCGATGCGCAGGACCTGGACGGTCGGATCGAGCGGGGCGGTAGGAATCCGCTCCTCATTTCGCCAGCGCATCGTCACCTTGCCGATGCCCTCGACTTGGCGACGATTGTGGCCCAGATAGATCGATCCCGATCCTGCTGCAAGGCGGGCCGGAAAGCGGCGACTGGCCGCCTCGGCCATCGCTTGCACAATCTTCTCTTCTGTCTCGGCAAACCAGGAACGGTCAGGCCGTGGCCACGTCTGGTCTTCCCAAGTGATGGGGCCAGAGTGGGTATGTGTCGAGACGAGGAGGACGTCATCGGCCATGCCCTTGGCGCGGGACTGTTTGACCACCCGAGCGGAGGGGAAGGATCGCAGGTCACAACTGACGATCGCCACGCGCTTGCCTTCTGCAGCCAACCAGAGGACCGTGGCATAGAGGGGGTCATGAACGCCGGTCGAAGGTCCCTGGCGCGCTTGGTAGCCGCCCATTGGATACCCTACCGGCGGGGTGATCTCGACACGGGCCACGCCGGCCTCGATCGACGCAGCCAAGACCGGCCCCGCACCGGTGACGGCCAGCGCGAGCAGCAGCAGTGCCCGACAGATCCAGTCCCATCCGGGTTCTCGCCACGATGGGTGGTGCTTCCTAATTCGATCCAGCATCGTACATCCCATTTGTCGCACCTTGCCCCCCCCTCTCACGAAACCACGCCCCCATCAATGGGGCCTTTCCTCAGCTGTAACTACTCACGGCATCGATGAACTTCAATGGCCCCTGGCTTCTTCTCTGTGATCTCTCTGTAATGCCATGATGTCATCTGTTCAGACGTTGGTTGTTTGCTTGCTTGTGCGAATCACTTCTCAACCTTCTTCTCGGTGTTCTCTGTGTCTCGGTGTTGAGATCATCTCTTCCGTTCTGACGTTGGTCGCTGATTAGCCCAGTCGACTTTCTGATCTTCCTCTCCACGAGTAGTTACCCTCAAACCGTGCTTACCCCTGACGTTCGAGGAGGGAGGAGGCGATCAGATCCCGATGACGGGTAGCATCGCCAAAGAGCACCTCTCCCGACTTGGCCCGTTTGTAGTAAAGGTGGAGGCCGTGCTCCCAGGTAAAGCCGATCCCCCCGTGCACTTGAATGCCCCGGTTGCCCACCTCACGGGCGGCGTCGGCGCAGTAGGCCTTGGCGACTGAGACGGCGAGGCGGGCCTGCGGATCGCGCACCGAGACGGCCCAGGCAGAATGATAGAGCGCTGAGCGGGCACTCTCGGTCATCAGGAACATATCGGCGCACTGGTGCTGGACGGCTTGATACGTCCCGATCGGGCGGCCAAACTGTTGGCGGGTCCGTGCGTACTCGACCGTCGCGGCGAGCGTCCACTCCATCCCACCAAGCAGGTCGGCACAGAGGGCAACAGTCGCAATGTCGGTCGCCTCTTCGAGCGCCCGCGCTGGGTCCGGAGCGGCAGCCAGCGCCTCCGCTCCGGCAACCTCGACCCCATCAAAATCGAGACACGCCATCTTCCGTGTCCCGTCGAGCATCGGCAACGTGGTCGTCGTCAATCCAGGACTGTTCCGCGGAACCGGAAGCAGCAGGCGAGACGGGGCCGACTCTCCGATCGGGAGACCATCGATGGCACAGATGATCAGGTCTGCCGAGCCGCCATCAAGCACGAAACGCCGCGTCCCGCTCAGCCGGTACCGGTCGCCACCCCGTTCGATACGGAGGGGAGCCGACGCGCCCTCTCCGCCCATCTCTTCTTCCGGAAGCGAGATCGTCGCCTGGAGGCTACCCTCGGCGATCGGGCTCAGATACTGGGCCTGCTGCCCCTCTGTCCCGGCACGCTCGATCAACGCCGCCGCCCAGAGCGTCGAGAGAAAGGGTCCCGGCAAACAGGCCCGCCCCATCTCCTCGACCACCGGAATCAGATCGACGAGACTCAACCCAAGCCCACCGACCGCCTCGGGCAGCAGCAACCCCATCCATCCCTGATCGGCCATCTCTCGCCAGAGCGACTCCTCCATCCCGGTCTCACTCTCCATCAAGGTCCGAACCCGCTCGGGAGGGCAGACACGCCCCAGCAGATCCCGGGCCGATCGCTGCAGCAACTTTTGCGCACTCGTTAAATCGAAATCCATTTGTGGCTCTCCGCAAAGCAAGAGGGAAGACAACGAAGAAGGGCACGATCCGGGTCAGACGTAACTCTTCGGCAGCCCGAGCACCCGTTCAGCGATGATGTTGCGCTGAATCTCGCTGGTTCCCGCCTCGATCGTGTTTGCACGGCACCGCAGGAAGTTGTAGATCCATTGGCCATCATCGAAGCCAGCCGATTGGGCATCGAGCCCGAGCAACTCCTGGGCAATCTGCTGGAAGCGCTGGTTGTACTCACTCCACTGCAGTTTGAGAATCGATCCTTCTGGACCTGGAACGGGCTCGTTCTGCATCCGGCTGAGGGCACGCGTGTTGGTCAACCGAAAGATCTCCAACTCGACATAGGCCTGCGCCAACTTCTGCCGAACGAGCGGGTCTTCGCGCAGCGGACGCCCACCGCGCTGTCGCTGGTCGACGTGGGCCACCAACTGGTCGAGGTTGCGCCGGAACTGGACATAGATGCCGGTCCCGAGGTGGGCCCGCTCATTCATCAGGGTGGCGATGGCGGTCTGCCATCCACGATTGATTTCGCCCAGCACGTGGCGGACCGGGACCCGGACATTGTCGAAGAAGACCTCATTGAACCCTGTATCCCCGGTCATCTGCCGCAAGGGGCGAACCTCGACACCGGGCGCGTGCATGTCGACGAGGAGGGCGGTGATCCCCTTGTGCTTGGGGGCCTGCGAATCCGTTCGGACCAGCAGCAGGCACCAATCGGCGACGTGGGCGAGACTCGTCCAGATCTTCTGCCCATTGACGACGAAATGGTCCCCCTCGAGAATGGCACGCGTCGTCAGCGAGGCGACGTCGCTCCCGGCGTTGGGCTCAGAGAACCCTTGGCACCAGATCTCCTCCGCCGAGAGAATCCGCGAGAGATGGGCCTGCTTCTGCTCCTCCGTTCCAACCGCAATGATCGTCGGCCCAATCAACGAGAGGCCAAGGACGTTGATCAAGGGCGGCGCTTCGGCTCGCGCCCATTCCTCCTGGAAGATGGCCTGCTCGATCAGCTTCGCGCCGCGCCCACCGTAGGCCGTCGGCCAGGAGAGTCCCGCCCACCCGGCGGCGTGGACTTTCTGCTGCCAATCGCGCAAATACTCGAAGTAGGCCCCCTTGCCCTCTTCCTTCGCCAGCATCGCCCGATCGGGAAATGGGGGTGGCACGTGCTCCGCCAACCAGCCCCTCAACTCATCCCGAAATTGCCGCTGCTCGGGTGTCAGACCAAGATCCATGGCCAAGCTCCTTCCCGCGATCAGCTCGCGTCCTTCGCTGTAGGTTCAACCGTTCGTTCTGGCTGGGGCTGGTGCGGGCGCACCGATTCCCAGAGCAGCTCCGCAACATCGAGAACCCGGACTGGCCGGTCTCCTCGCTGGGCGTTGATGCCGTCTTCAAGCATGGTCATACAGAAAGGGCACCCGACGGCCACCACCTCGGCGCCCGTTCCCAGGGCTTCCCGGGCACGCTCCTGGTTGACACGAGCCCCGCGGGGCTCGTCAACAAAGCTCATTCCGCCCCCTCCCCCGCAGCAGAACCCGGCCTCACGACTCCGCTCCATCTCGACAGTCCGGCGGGAGGAGAGCTGCACCAACTGGCGCGGCGCCTCATAGCGCCCATTGTGGCGTCCGAGATAGCACGGATCGTGAAACGTCACCGTCTGTTCAGCGACGCGCTCCGCGTGGAGCCGCCCTTCCGCGACCAGACGGGCGAGATATTCGCTGTGGTGGTAAACCTCGTACTTCCCCCCGAAGGAGGGGTATTCGTGAAGCAACGTATTGAAGCAGTGCGGGCAGGAGGTGACGATCGTTTGGATCCCGTAGCGCCCCATCGTCGCGATATTCTCGCGGGCGAGCGAGGCGAAGAGAAATTCGTTGCCGACCCGGCGGGCCGGATCCCCGGTGCACTTCTCTTCGCGGCCGAGGACCGCGTAACGAACGCCAGCGGCATCGAGCAGCTGGGCAGTTGCGCGCACCACCTGTTGATTGCGCTCGATGAGGGCACCACCGCAGCCGACCCAGAGCAGCACTTCCATCTCCCCCGCGACCACTTCGGCCATCGTTCGCACGGGGGTTTGGACCGAGAGCCCTTCCGTCCAGTCGAGTCGCGTGCTCTGCGTTCCCCGGAAAGGATGGCCACGCGTCTCGAGCGAAGTCATGGCTGCCTGCATGGTCTCCGGGAGGTCTGCCTCCTCCATCGCCAAGTAGCGCCGCAGATCGACGATCCGCGGCATCTGATCGATGAAGACCGGACAGGCCTCCATACAGGCCCCACAGGTCGTACACTGCCAGAGCGCTTCCGGCGAGGCCGCCGGCACCGTCGACGTGATCGGTGAGGCTTCCCCATCCCGACCCGATGCGCTCAATGGCAGAACCGGCAGGTCGCGCAACTGGACGATCAGATCGCGCGGCGAGAGGACCTTGCCAACCGTGTTCGCCGGGCAGACCTCTGTACAGCGGCCACACTGGGTACAGGCGTCAAACGAGAGCAGCTCTTGCCAACCAAACTGCTGAAGAGAGCGCACGCCCAACGGCTCACCCTTCTCGATCAGTCCCTCCAGGTCAGGGGTCCCCAGGGCCGCTCCGCTCGGCTCGAGCCGCGCCGCAAAGATCTGCAGCGGCCCGCTCAGCAGATGCAGCAACTGCGTCTGCGGGGCCACGGCCAAAAATCCAAAAAACAGCCCGGCGTGGAGCCACCAGCCGACCCGGTGGGCCATGACCATCGCGCCGTCCGACATGACCAGCCGCGAAGTCTGCGCCACCAGATAACCCAAGGGCGACCAGGCTCCCCACGGATCTCCCGTCGCCGCAATCCGCCATCCTTCCACCAGAAAGCCCGTTCCCGCCAAGGCGAAGATCAGCGCCAACATCGCCCACGCTTCGCGCTCGCGAACCTCGCTCGTCTTCGCTTGCCCTCTTCGACGAATGCGCCGCCAGGCGGCAATTCCCACCCCCACCAGGACCAGACCGCCAAAGAGATCGACCAGCAAGGACTGAAAATAGAGGTAGAAGGCCCCGCGCATCACGGGAATCCCGAAACGGTCGTCGAGCATGACTACGACAGTTGCGACGAAGAGGACTGCAAACCCGGCGGTGAGAAAAGAGTGGAAGAAAGCTGCCCAGCGATGGTGCAGGGTTCGGCGTTGAGCGACAGCGTGGAGGAGCACCCGTCTGACCCGCTCCCGCGGCCGGTCTTGGAGCAGCTCGCGCAGACCCAGCCGCCCTCCAACCTGCCAGCGGAGCAGGCGGCGCCGAACCCCCCAGCCCGCAATGACCATCGAGATCGCCCACATGACGTAGAGGATCCAGGAGTGCGAAATGTTCCAGAGAACCGGGCGGGTCGCTTCCGTATCGATCATCAGAGTCCCCCTCCCCTCTCCATCGAGTCCAATTCGTGGCTTGCTTGATTGTTTGCCGGTGATTACGACATCTTCTCGGCGAGGCGGCGTTGCAGCAGCGGCAGCACCTTGCGATAGTCCTCGACCAACCCGAAGCGACAATGGCGAAAGATGGGGGCTTCCGGATCGAGGTTGATGGCGGCGATGACCTTAGAGTCGGAGATGCCAGCCATATGCTGGCTGGCGCCCCGAATGGCGACGGCGAGATAGAGGCTCGGGGCCACTTTGCGACCAGTCTGCCCGACCTGCCAGGACGGTGGACACCAGCCGGAATCGCACGCCGCCCGCGAGGCGGCCGTCTGCCCCCCGAGAAGCGTCGAGAGTGCCTGCAATTCGACAAACGGCTCCGGGCCCCCCAGTCCACGCCCACCCGCGACAATCACCTTGGCCTCTTCGAGACGGGCACCTGTCGCGGCCTCCTCGATGCGTTCGGAGATCCGGACCGTGAGAGGACCATCGAGAGCTGGCAGCAGAAGATCTGCCTCAACCTGTACCGACTCGGCCAATCCCGACTTCTCACTGGGATCAGGAGGCGCAAAGGCGCGCGCACGCAACCAGACAACCGCGGGAAGACGCCGCAAGCCAATCGTCGCCACTGCCTTGCCACCATAAACGCTTCGCTGTGCGTGGATTTGATTGTCGATGACTTCGAGCGAGATCGCGTCGCCGACGGCACTTCCACCCAGTCGGTGGGCCAAGCGGGGGGCCATCTCCTGACTGGCAGTCTCATTGCCCAGCAGAATGGCCGCCGGCTGCCGCGATCGAGCGACGGCCGTCACGACCGCCAACGTCCTCTCCGGCTGATCGCTACCGACTTCAGGGAGGTCAACGATCAGAAGGGAGTCAGCCAACGGCCCGAGCAGGGCTACCAGCCCCGCCGTTGGAGAGCCCAGCGAGAGGGCCTCGAAGCTCCCCTTCAGCGATTGCGCAAGACGCGACGCCGCTCCGACCAACCCCTGGGTCGCCCGATCATCGCCCGCTCCTGCCGGAAAGATTGCCAGTACACGATTCATGATGCTCGCACCACCTCGAGGATTCGCTCGGCCAACTGGTCGACCTTGGCCTCGAGCGTCTCTCCCGTCACCATCTGACAGACCACTTCACGGGTCGGAATGGCAAGATCGACGACCTCGTAATAGCTCCCCCCCGAGCGGATCTCCGCAGGAGAGACCGGGAGGCTGGTCAGCTCTTCCAGTGTCCAGCGCTGAATCGGTTGCCGTGAGGAGAGCATGATATCGCGCGTCTTGGGAATCCGTGGCAGGTTCTGATCGTCGTTGGTGATCGTCAGCACCAGCGGCAACCGCGCTTCAACCCGCTCCCAGCCGCGATCTGTCTGCCGGCGCAGCCGGACAACCTCGGCCGTCTCTCCCGGCTCGATCCGATCGACAAAAGAGAGTCCCGGAAGGCCGAGCTCCTCGGCAAGCAGCCCACCCGTCTGCCCTACGCCCCAATCGCCAGACTCTCTTCCCACCAGAATCAGATCAGTCTGCCCCAGTTGGCGAATGGCCGCGGCGAGAACCTGGGCAACGGCCAGCGGATCCGGGTGGCGATGGCCATCGTTGATGACCCAGACCGCGGCATCGGCCTTCATCGCCAGGGCCTTACGGAGGGCCGCCTCCCCGCTCTCTGGACCCTCTCCAGGAGCGTAGATCAGCACGGTGATCCGCCCTCCCTCGCGATCTCGGACCTGCAGTGCTGTCTCGAGGGCGTTCTCACAGAAGATGTTGGTGACCCAAGCGGCACTGCCGCGCTGGGCTTCTTTGCGCTCCCCATCGAGACGAAAATCCCGCGCCGGAATCTCTGGATCGAGAATTTGTTTGAGACAGACGACGATGTTCACGTTCAGTTTTGCGGTTGATTGCAGGTCGTGCTATTTATGTCAGCGCCGATCGGGTCGATCGCCCAACCGGCCACCCAGATGGACACCCGACCGGGCGTTACTCTACGTCCGGGTTGGTGCAGTGTCAAGCCAGCGCCAAGTCAGTGTCGTGGTCGACGCTGGCGAGGTCACCCTGGCAATCGATCCCCGTCGAGGGCCGCCTCTTCGTCTTGCCCTTCTCTTCTCCCCTGACCGATCGAAGAGATCCGAAATGCGATGAAGGTAGCGACCCCAGTGCTTTTGCTGTAACTACTCACGGAGAGGAAAATCAGAAAGTGGACCAAGCCGACCAGAGACCGATGTCAGAACGGAAGACATGATTACACCACCG
>JBMUAP010000101.1:0-8499 GCA_049454155.1 Blastocatellia bacterium | reverse complement strand
CTTCCGGAACAACGGCAATGGCACGTTCTCCGAAGTCGGGCAGGCCGCGGGGATCCGCGACTCCCGTTGGACGACGAGCGCCTCCTTCGTCGACTATGACCGGGATGGCGACCTTGATCTCTACGTCGCCGCCTATGTCGATTTCACCGTGCGCACCCATAAGCGTTGTTTTGCCCCAACCGGGGAGCCCGACTATTGCACGCCGGCCGCCCACCGTCCCATCGGCGACCGGCTCTACCGGAATCGAGGCGACGGGACTTTCGATGACGTCACCCGCGCGGCCGGGATTGCCCAAGTCATCGGCCCAGGGCTGGGCGTCGTCAGTGGTGACTTCAATGGAGATGGCTGGCCGGACTTCTATGTTGCCAATGATGGCGCCGCCAACCTCCTCTGGATCAACCAGAAGGATGGGACCTTTCTCGAGCAGGGGCTGCTCTCCGGGGTCGCCTATGCCATGACCGGCGTTCCCCGTGCGGGCATGGGGGTGACGGCGGGCGACTATGACAATGATGGGGATCTCGATCTGCTGGTGACCAACCTGACGCGGGAGGGCTTCACCCTCTTCCGCAACGACGGGACAGGCTTCTTTGACGACGACTCGGACGGATCGCGGATTGGGCGGGACAGTTTTTTGTCGACAGGGTTTGGGGTGGGGTGGTTTGACTTCGACCTCGATGGCTGGCTCGATCTCTTCGCCGCCAATGGGGCGGTGACCCGGCTGCTCGCCAAGGGGAGATGGACCCTTTCCGGCAGCGCAATCAGCTCTTTCGAAACCAGGGAGGGAGCACGGGTTTCCGCGAGGTGTTGCCCGCAGAGGAACCTGTCCTGGCGCGGCAAGAGATCGGTCGGGGGCTCGCCTTTGGAGACCTCGACAACGATGGGGATCCCGACATCCTGATGACCAACAACCGGGGACCGGCGAGGGTTCTCTTCAACCAAGCCCGAAGATCTGCCGGGGGAGGTCCCCACTGGCTGGCGATCCGGTTGGTGGGGGACCCCAAACAACGGACCAACCGGTGGGGGCTGGGGGCCCGGGTTGGCCTCGAGCGGAAAGGGCAGCCGACGCTCTGGCGACACGTCCAGAGCGATGGAAGCTATCTCAGTGCGAGCGATCCACGGGTCACTTTTGGGCTGGGAGCGGCGACGCGGGTCGATCGACTGGTCATCGAGTGGCCCAACGGCTTCGTCCAGTCTGTCCTGAATCCGCTCGTCGATCGGCAACTGACCGTTCGTCAGCCTGTGCTTGCCTCGCCCTCACCCAAGTAGAGGGGGCAAGCGGTCTGATGGCAAGACTGCGGCTGGTTTTGAGCCTGGAGAGTCGGGTATGATGCGAGGATGACGCAGATCCGCTTCCATTCTGAGCTGCACGCTTCCGGTTTGGGTCCGTCGGACGCACCAGTAGTGATCGAGGTGACGAGGGGGACAGAGGTCGAGTCGGTCCACCGTGGGTCGATCGCGGTGGTCACGGGAGATGGGGGCCCAGTGGCGTCCCTCGGGAAGGTCACGACCCGCATCTTCTACCGCTCCGCCGCCAAACCGTTCCAAGCCATCCCCCTCATCGAATCGGGAGCAGCAGATCGTTATCGCCTGACTCCCGTCGAGCTGGCGGTGATCATCGGTTCGCACAGTGGAGAGGCAATCCACCGTGAGGTCGTCCGCTCGATCCTGGCCAAGGCCGAGCTCCCGGTGGACGCTCTGCAGTGTGGCGTCCACATGCCGTTCGACGAGGGGACGACGAAAGCACTCCGTGCCGCAGGGGAGCGCCCCGATCTTCTTCACAACAACTGCTCTGGCAAGCACGCCGGCATGCTCGCCTTGGCCCGCCAGATGGGCGCACCGACGGAGACCTATCTCGATCCAACCCATCCTGTTCAACGGATGATTCTCACCTACGTTGCCCAATTTGCAGGAGTTCGGGAAGAGGCGGTTGGAATCGCTGTCGATGGTTGCAGTGCCCCTGTCTTTGCCGTTCCGCTGGAAGCAATGGCGCGGAGCTATGCCCGCTTGGTTGCCCCACCGGATGATCTCCCGGAGAGGTCGCAAGAGGCCGCCCGACGGGTAGTCGCGGCCATGGTCGAAGCCCCGGAGATGGTTGGCGGCACGCGACAGCGGCTCGATACGGACCTCATGCGGGCCCTTCCCGGCCAGATCGTTTCGAAGGTCGGAGCCGAGGGCGTGCAACTCCTTGGTCTTCTGCCGTGCCCCCGATACCCGCGCGGGCTGGGCATTGCCATCAAGATCGAAGACGGCGACACCCGGCGCGCCCGTGACCCGGTGGTTCTGGAGACCCTGCGCCAACTTGGCCTCTTCGAGTCCGGGCTTCCCGATTCCCTTACCGGCTATGCGCGTTCCCAGGTCACTAACCACCGGCGCCTGCCGGTCGGCGAGGTCCGACCGGCCTTCGCCCTCAGCTTCCCCCTCAGCTTTCATGGACGGCTCTCTTCGCGGGAGGGAGCGTGAACGAGGCAATCCGGCAGCTCTTCCCTGTCACCAAGCACTACGTCTACCTCAACCACGCAGCGGTCAGTCCAATCTCCCTTCCTGTCTATGAGCGGATGAATGGCTACACCAGAGACCTGCTGGAGCGAGGCTTGGTGCGCTATCGGGAGTGGGGGGAGGCGGTCGAAGCCGTGCGCCGTTCCGCCGCGCACTTGGTCAACGCAGCCCCCGACGAGATCGCCTTCGCGCCGAATACCTCAACCGGACTGGCCCTCATCGCCAATGGCATTGCTTGGGAACAGGGCGACAACGTCGTCTCGGCCGATTGTGAATTTCCGTCGAACCTGCTCCCCTGGCAGCGCCTCGGACCCGCTTACGGCGTCGAGCTGCGCCTCATCCCGGAACGTCAAGCGCGCCTCGAAACGGAAGAGATTCTGGCGGCGATCGATGACCGGACCCGTGTCGTCACGCTCAGCTTCGTCGAATTCGCCAGCGGCTTCCGCAACGACTTGGCGACGATTGGCCAGTATTGTCGTGAACGGGGAGTCCTCTTTGTCGTCGACGCCATCCAGGGTCTCGGCGCACTGCAGCTCGACGTCGAGGAGTGTCGGATTGATGCCTTTGCGGCCGATGCCCACAAGTTTCTGCTGGGCCCGGATGGCGTCGCGCTGCTCTACATTCGTCGAGGAGTGCTCGACCGCATCGCTCCAACTGTCCTCGGCTGGATGTCGGTCGAGCATCCCTTCTCCTTCCAACGTGCGGAACAACCACTCGCCGCGGGGGCGCGTCGCTTTGAGCCCGGGGCGCTCAACACGGCAGGCGTTGTTGGCCTCGGCGCAGCGATCGATCTCTTCCTTGAGGTTGGCCCAGAGCGGATTGAGCGGTACCTGCTCGATCTGGCTGGGTATCTCCGCCAAGGACTCGAAGAACGTGGCTATGAGGTGGTCAGTTCCCCTCGACTTGGCGAACGATCCTCTTTTCTCTGCTGCCGCCATCCTCGCCATTCGGCGGAATCGCTCCACCGGCTCCTCGAAGCCGAAGGGATCATCACCACGCCCCGTCTGGGCCGCCTGCGGATCTCTCCTCACTTCTACAATCTCCCCTCCGAGATCGATCGCCTCCTTGCCGTATTGCCTTCCTGATTCTGTGATTCTGTCCTTGGGAGAGCTGACAAAAGGGAGCGACTCCACTATACTCCGCACGTCTTTGGCTGCTGTTCTGGCAGCCGCTTCATCGTGACTTGATCGACATCGAGCACCCCTTTGGATGGGACGGTTCTTCTCGCCAGGTGGGGAGATATGTCAGATTCCGCACGAGCGGTGACACAGCAAGAACGGACAAAAGACCCCTGGAGTGGGCTCTTGGCCTGCTCAGAGAGGGATAAAAGTGGGACCTCACTCCCAGAATATTGTCGAGATTACTCTTTAGTGCGTAGAAGGAGGCTTTGATGACGAAAGGTCTGAAGCGTGGCAGGCTGTTGGAAGCTGTTCCGGCATTCATGCTCGTATGGATGGCAGGGTTGATCCTCACTTCGTTGGTTCAAGTTGGCTGGGCCCAAGAGTTTCGCGGGCAGATCAGCGGACGGATCGTCGAGGCCTCTGGGGCCAATGCCAAGATTACGGTCAAGAATACGGGAACTGGCGTCGTGGTGACAGCGACCAGCGATGAGAATGGAGATTACAAGGTTCTCTACCTTCTCCCAGGCCGCTACGCGGTCGAAGTCGAAGCGGCGGGATTTAAAAAGACCGTTCGCGGAAATATCGAGATTCGGGTGGGAGACCGGGTGGGACTGGATCTATCGCTGGAGGTCGGAGATCTGCAGGAGACGGTCAATGTGACGGCCGATACTCCCCTGCTTGAGACGACATCGGCCTCGGCGGGCCAAGTGATCGATCAGCGACGCATCTCGGAGCTGCCCTTATCAGATGGGAATCCATTTGTCCTCTCCCGCCTGGCGCCCGGCATCGCCTATACCGGCGACCTCAAGTTCTCCCGCCCCTTTGACAACGCGGGGACCTCGGCGATCGTCGCCGACGGGGCACCGGGACGCAACGAGTTTACCCTCGACGGCAGCCCCAACATGGCGAGTGGTGGCGGCGGCGGTCGTGTGGCTTTTGTCCCCCCCGCCGATGCGGTGCAGGAGTTCAAGGTCGAGACGGCCGCCTACGATGGGCAGACCGCCCACACCGCCGGCGCGACCGTCAATGTCACCCTCAAGAGCGGCTCCAACCAGATCCATGGAACCGCCTATGAGTTTGTCCGGAACGATGTCCTCTCGGCCAACAACTTCTTCCTCAATCGGACCAATCTAGCCGCCAACCCCTCCCGCGATCGGGATCGGGACGGCCGGGCGGATCGCGACGCCCTGCGGTATAACCGCTATGGGTTCACCATTGGGGGGCCGATCTGGCTGCCGAAGCAGCTCGGGCCATTCGGCTATGATGGCCGGAATCGAAGCTTCTTCTTCTTCGCCTTCGAGGGATTGAAGGATAAGTTCCCCGAGCCGGGACTCTTCACTGTCCCGACGGCGAAGATGCGCCAAGGGGACTTCTCCGAGCTGCTCCCGTCGATCGTCATCTACGACCCCGCGACCGCCCGGGCCGATGGCAATCGGGTCCGGCGGGATCCCTTCCCCGGCAACATCATTCCCGCCAATCGGATCAGTCCGATTTCCCGCAACTATCTGAGCTACTATCCGATGCCGAACCAGGCTGGCAATTCCCAGCAGCAGAACAACTTCATCAGTGGCAATCCCCGGACGGACGACTTTCATTCCGAGTCGTTCCGCTTTGACCAGACGATCAGCGACAAGCAGCGGTTCTTCATTCGCTACACCCACAACAACCGGGTGGAGGCACGCGGCAACGCGACGGGCGTCGTCAATGGCATCCGTCCGACCGGGAACTTCCTCTACCGCATCAACGACGGCGCGACCTTCGATCATCTCTACAACTTCAGTGCGACGACGGTTCTCAATGTGCGGGTCGGATTCTCCCGCTTCAACGAGCCGAGCATTCGGCAGCACGAAGGGCAGGTGACACCAGCATCCCTCGGATTCCCGCAGGCAACGACGGCCCTCTTCGGCCAAGAGTCCTATCTGCCGCGCTTCGAGATCAGCGGCTACTCCTCGTTGGGAGACAGTGTCGGAGGGGGATCTACCCATAACATCTACTCGTTTCAGCCAACCTTGACCCGAATTTCCGGCCGACACTCGCTCCGTCTCGGAGTCGACTGGCGGTCATATCGGGAGAATGGATATGGTCCGGGCCACGCCGCGGGCCGCTACGACTTTGCTAACAATTTCACCCGTGGACCGCTCGACAACTCGGCAGGGGCCGCAGTGGGGCAGAGCCTTGCTTCGATGCTCCTCGGGCAACCGACGGGGGGCTTGATCGACCGCAATGCCGCCCGCTCGAACCAGACCCTCTACACGGGCCTCTTCGTTCATGACGACTGGAAAGTCTCTTCGCGGTTGACGCTCAACCTCGGCCTCCGCTACGAGTACGAGGGAGCAACGAACGAGCGCTACAATCGCAATACGCGCGGATTCGACTTTACGGCGCAGAGCCCGATTGCTGGGGCCGCCCAAACTGCCTACGCGGCCAACCCGATCCCAGAGATCCCGGCCAGTGCTTTCCAAGTGCGGGGCGGATTGCGGTACGCCTCATCGGTCAATCGTGGGTTCTGGTCTCCGGATACCAACAACTTCCAGCCCCGACTCGGCTTTGCCTTCAAGATTACGGACAAGGTGGTCTTGCGGGGAGGCTGGGGGTTCTACACAGTACCCCTGGTCATGTTCGGGATCAATCAAGCCGGGTTCTCACTCTCGACACCCATCGTATCCAGTGTCGATAATGGCTTGACCTTCTTGGCCAATCTAGCCAATCCCTTTCCCAACGGGGTCTTGGCCCCCCTGGGTAATGTGCTCGGTCTCTCTTCCCAGCTGGGACAAGGGGCCTCGTTCCTGCCTGAGAACATCGAGAACACCAACGCCCAACGTTGGTCATTTGGCGGACAGTGGGAGCTGCCTGGGAACTGGTTGGCCGAGCTGCAGTATGTCGGCAATTACAGCTACGACGGGATCGTCGGCACCAATCTCTTCAACGCGGTTCCCCGACAGTATCTCTCGAACAGCCCCATTCGGGATCAGGCGACGATCAACTACCTCACCGGGACCGTTCCCAACCCC
This sequence comes from Blastocatellia bacterium, assembly GCA_049454155.1. Classification (GTDB taxonomy): domain Bacteria; phylum Acidobacteriota; class Blastocatellia; order RBC074; family RBC074; genus CAIOZW01. Next base: position 1,871 of record JBMUAP010000101.1, on the reverse strand, counting down.
TTCCGGAACTTGATTCCCGGGACAGGCCTTAACGGGACCACAATTCAACGACAGCAGCTCCTGCGGCCCTATCCGCATTTCACTGGCATCAGCGGGATCGTCAATAACGGAGACAGCAGCTTCCACAGTGCCCAGGCACGGGTCGAGAAGCGGTTCAGCCAAGGATTCACGACTCTCATCAGTTACACTTGGTCAAAGTTCCTGGTGCGGGACTCCTTCCGCAACGAGGTCGACACATTCCTCGAGCGGCGCCTTTCCGCTGCCGATATCCCACACCGGATCGTTGTCAGTGGCATCTGGGAACTCCCCTTTGGTCGAGGGCGCAAGTGGGGGCAGAATTGGAATCGCGCCGTCGACCTGATTGCGGGCGGTTGGCAGTTCCAAGGGATCTGGCAGGCCCAACAGGGCCGCCCGTTGACGATCGGGAATGTCTACTATAACGGGGACATTACCCGCCTCAAGACGACCATCAATTCGAGCCGTGTTGATGGCACCGTCTTCGACACCAGCGGGTTCTACTTCAATGACGCGGCTGTCCAGATCAATGGAGTCGTCGATCCTGGCAGACAGCGCAACGATCCGCGGATTCAGCTCGCCAACAACTATCGGACTCTGCCCACCCGCTTTGGCGGATTCCGTGGCACCGCGCTCAATCTGTGGGATCTCTCCGTCAGTAAAAACTTTGCCATCACCGAAGGCATCAAGCTGCAGCTGCGGACCGAATTTCTCAATGCCTTCAATACACCCTTTTTTGACAATCCCAACCTGACGCCCAACAACGCGAATTTCGGGCGGGTGACGAGCCAGAACAATTTGCCTCGTGACATCCAGATTGGATTGCGATTAGTATTCTAGCCTTCCCCCTTGTCTGCGGCCGCTCGAATAACGGGCGCAGACAAGGATCCGAGTGAAGATCTCCGAAACAAGTGCATCATCCAAACCAAACGTGATAGGGAGACGATCATGAGTAAGACAACACGACGCGATTTTTTGAGGACGACGACCGCGGCGACCGCCGGGGTGGCAGGGGTGGCAGCGACCCGCCTCAACATCCTTCGCCCAGAGCGGGTGCTTGGGGCCAACAGCCGGGTCCGGGTAGCGCTGGTTGGTGCGAGTGACCGCACGATGAGTTCGCTCGTCCCCAGCTTTCAAACGTATGCCAAGGACCTCAACTTCGACTTGGTCGCTGTCTGCGACATCTGGAAGAAGCGGCGCGAGGAGGTTCCCGGGCAGATCGCCAAGAAGTATGGCATCGAGACCCCGGCGGGTGTTCGCAATACCGATGAACTCTACGACCGTAAGGATGTCGACGCGGTGATCATCGGAACCGCGGACTTTCAGCACGCCTACCATGCCATCGAGGCAGTGCGGGCCGGCAAGGACGTCTACGCCGAAAAGCCCTTTGCCAACATCATGTCGGACGCCAACGAAGCCCTCAAGGTCATTGGCGCCTCCAACCGCGTTTTCCAGGTCGGGACGCAGCGCCGCTCGACCAACAGTTACATCCGCGCCAAGGAGTATCTCGACTCCGGGAAGTTTGGGGACATCGTCATGGCGGAGATGACGTGGAATGTCAACCAGCCGGGCCGCTGGCGACGCGAGAAAGTCGTGCCGATGCTGCGCCAGGAGGACACGGATTGGAAGCGATACCTCATCAATCGCGATCCCTCGATTCCGTTCGATGCCCGTAAGTATCTTGAATTCCGCCTCTTCTGGCCCTTCTCCTCGGGGATCCCAGATCAATGGATGGTCCATCAGATCGACACCGTCCACTGGTTCACTGGGATTCCTCACCCCCGCAGCGTGGTTGTCAACGGAGGCCTCTACCTGTGGAAAGATGGGCGCCAGAACTGGGACACCATGACGGCGGT
>JBMUAP010000100.1:0-8513 GCA_049454155.1 Blastocatellia bacterium | reverse complement strand
GCACGACGACTCGGCCCGTTGCCACCTCCACGGCGAGAATCGCCTGGACTGCGCCCGCCGGATCACTGGTCGGGTTGGGGATCTCCCGTGCGCTGTTCTCACTCCCTCCCCGCACAAAGACGATCCACGCCCCATCGTGACTGAACTGGATCGAACTGATCTCCTGCCCGCTATCACTGTCGAAGCGGGTCAGTTGCCTCGTCCGGCTCCCCCCTTCTTCTGCCAGCCAGATGTTCCGCTTCCCCTCAGCGTTGAAGACCCAGGCCAGGCGCTGTCCCGCCCGATCCGCCACCATCTCTCCCGGGAAGGGGGAACGTAAGACCTGCTCGATCGACCACTGCAAATCTCCCTGAGCCCCTTCGATCGCTCTCCCCCCTTGCGTCTCGCCCCACGGAATCGACCACGCCAGCACCGGCAAGAGGACAATCCACGCCTTCGTTAGACTTCGCCTCTTCCAAATCGCTGGTAGGCTCTCCTTCGAGCCTCTTCGATCTGCCTGTCCCATGGCTCTTCCTCCTCGCCTTCTTGTGCAGATTTGACGGACGGCCCCAGCCCACTGGCACCGCCTCCGTGGTTCGCCTCTCCCGGCGCGTAGATCGTAAAGCATTGGATCGGGAAGTCCCAGACTGGACGGGTCGGTTCGGCGGGAGAACAAAAAAGTAATTACTCAGGAAGGGGAAGATTGGGAAGTGGGCCGGGTCAACCAGCGATCAACGTTAGAACGGAAGAATTTATTCCAACACCGAGACACAGAGATCACAGAGAAGAAGATTGGGACGACCTTTGCTACGTCGCAACGTTCGAGTAAATGGCACGAGAGACAGAGAGATCACCGAGAAGAAGAATTGGGACTTGGGGTTGGCCAACAAACGACGAATCTGGATCAGCCGGGGGTAGTCAGGATTAGAACGCTGGATATCTTGAAGTTCATTAGTGCCGTGAGTAATGACAAAAAAAGCGGCAAGGCCTTGACTCACAAAGGCTTGCCGCACGCGTAACTTACACATTTTCGGAAGCGCTTGCTTCCAATGAACTAGACGCTCCCCGAAGCCTGCTTTTGTCTTGGGGACAATGATTTTTTTTGTCCAGCGGGGAGGTGGCAGTGGGGAGAATCCCTCAAGCCTTATCCGGGTATTGAGCGAGGAATCGACCCGTATGGGAGTCCGGCACCAGCTTGATGGCTTCGGGAGGGCCGACGGCGACCACTTGCCCCCCATTGGCGCCCCCCTCCGGTCCGAGGTCGATGATCCAGTCAGCAGTGCGGATGACATCGAGATTGTGCTCAATGACCACGATCGAGGCCCCTGTCTCCAGCAGTCGCCGAAAGGAGGTCAGCAGCTTCTGGATGTCGTCGAAATGGAGCCCGGTGGTCGGTTCGTCGAAGATATAGAGCGACTTCTCCCCGGCTTTTCGCCCCAAATAGGAGGCCAGCTTGACCCGCTGCGCCTCTCCCCCCGAAAGGGTCGTCGCCGATTGCCCGAGCCGCAGGTAGCCAAGTCCGACGTCGTCGAGCACCTTCAGCTTGCCCGCAATACGCGGGGTCTGGGCAAAGAAGCCGATCGCTTCCCGAACGGTCATCTGGAGAACCTCATGGATCGTCCGTCCCCGGTAGCGCACCTCGAGCAGCGACGATTTGAAGCGGGTCCCCTTGCACTCTTCACAGACCAGTTCGACGTCGGCGAGGAATTGCATCTCCACCGTCACCGTGCCATCTCCATTGCAGACGTCACAGCGGCCTCCGGCGACGTTGAAGGAGAAGTGTCCGGCGTTGTAGCCCCGAGCCTGGGCCTCCCGCGTCGTGGCAAAGGCCTCCCGGATCGCGTCGTAGACCTTGATATACGTCACTGGATTTGAGCGCGGGGTGCGCCCAATCGGCGATTGATCGACGAGGATCACATCGTCGAGGTGCTTCCCGCCTTCGAGGCTCGAAAACTGCCCGACTGGCCCCTGCCACTCCCCCCGCAGATGCTTCAATCCAGCGTAGAGGCAGTCGTGGACCAGGGTCGACTTTCCCGAACCGGAGACTCCGGTGATGCAGACCAGCGACTGCAGAGGAATCTCGACATCGATGCCACGCAGGTTGTGGGCGCGGGCTCCGTGGATGGCGATCTGCTGCCGGGCCGCCACTCCGTTCCCTCCCTGCGCTTTCCGCGTCACCAGTGGATGAACCCCGCTGACCTGACACTCCCCCCGCAGGTACTTGCCGGTCAGCGAACTCTCCGCTGCGATCAGCCCCTGGTAGGTCCCCTCGAAGACGACCTCTCCCCCTAGCTCCCCGGCACCGGGGCCAATGTCGAGGATGTGATCGGCCGCCCGCATCATCTCTGCTTCGTGCTCGACCACCAGGACGGTGTTCCCGATGTCCCGCAAATTTTGCAACAGCCGGATCAGTCGGTCGCTGTCGCGAGGATGGAGCCCAATGCTCGGCTCGTCGAGCACGTAGAGCGCACCGACCAGCGAGGATCCCAGGTGGGTCGCGAGCTGAATGCGTTGGGCCTCGCCCCCGGACAAGGTCGAGGCCAGCCGGTCGAGGGTCAAATAGTCCAGCCCCACGTCGAGCATAAAGCGCAGCCGCGCCCGCACCTCCGCCAGCAACCGCTCGGCAATCGCCAGTTGCTCAGTGGGCAGATCAGGAGCGGCGAAGAACGCCGCGGCTTCCCGGATCGACATTCGGCAGATCTCAGGAAGGGTCTTGCCACAAACCCGCACATCCTGGGCTTCCGGTCGCAGCCTCCCACCCCGGCACGTCCCACAGATCGTGTAGCCCCTGTATTTGGCGATCAGGACCCGCACGTGCAGCTTGTACTTCTTCGTCTCCAGCCAATCGAAGAGGCCCAGTACGCCTGGAAACTCGCCTTGCGTGTCATACTCCCCGTGGATGATCAACCGCTGCTCGGTCTGACTCAACTCCTCGAACGGGGTGTTCATTGAGATTCCCCGCCGCCGGGTGAACTTCTTCAACTCCCCGCGCCACCACTCGAATTGCGGCTTGGTGAACGGCTCGATCGCTCCTTCCTCGAGGGAGAGCGTCCGGTCCGGAATGACCAGCGAGAGGTCCACCCCAATCGTGTTCCCAAACCCCTGACACGTCGGACAGGCCCCATACGGGTTGTTGATGCTGAAGAGTCGCGGCTCTGGCGGCTGATATTCCAGTCTGCACGCCTTGCATTCGTACTTCTCGGAGAACCAGTGCTCCCCTGAAGTTGAACCGACGGTCCGCAGGACCACCTGTCCGTGCCCCTCCTGGAAGCAGACTTCGAGCGAATCGACGAGCCGGTTCGCCAAGTCCGGCCGCACGACAAGGCGATCGACCAGCACGAAGTAGCCGTCGAAGCTCTCTGCTTCAAAGCTATCCGGGCTCTGCAGTTCGAGGATCGTCTCGGTTGGGGCATGGTAGAGGCGCGTCAGTCCCCGCTGCATCAGGCTCATGAGATGCGCTTGGAGGTGGATCCGGGAGCTGGTCTCCGGGGAACTTGCGACGGCCTTCTTCCTCTTCTTTGGTGCGGCAGGTTTCGTTTTGCGTTTGGAAGCGGAGCTCTCCGTCACCTCCTCGGGCAGGGAACCAGCGGTCTCCATCCCGGCGATTGCCGGAAAGAGGACGTAGAAGCGCGTTCCCTCTGGCCACGCCAGCGCCTGCTCCGTGATCGATTGTGGCGTGTCGCGCCGGACCAAGCTCCCGCATCGCCGACAGCTCGTCTCGCCGATGCGCGCGAAGAGCAGCCGCAGGTAGTCGTAGATCTCTGTCTGGGTCGCGACTGTCGACCGCGGATTGCGCGTCGTATTCTTTTGACTGATGGCGATGGCTGGGCAGATGCCGACGACCTCGTCGACCTCCGGTTTGTCCATCCGCTCGAGAAATTGGCGTGCATAGGCGGAAAGGGACTCGACGTAGCGGCGCTGCCCTTCTGCGTAGATCGTATTGAAAGCGAGCGAGGACTTGCCCGATCCGCTGACTCCCGTGACCACCGTCAGCGAGTTGAGCGGAATCGTGAAGGAGATATTCTTCAGATTGTTGACGCGAGCGTTCCGGACGATGATCGCGGACGGTTCCGACATACTGCCTCTCCCCCTCCTACCCGGTGGTCTCGTTCTCTCCGTGACCGGTGGGTCATCGATCCATCCCACGGGACTGCGTCAGACGGAGCGGTCTCCCACAATTGAAACAGCCATCATACCGGGTCTTCCTTGGGTTTGACAAACACCGCTGACCACCCCCTGCTGGCCCATCTCCGCTCGGCTCCTATTGACCCGATCTGCTGAGGTTGGTCTAATCAAAACCTGTCCTGCTCCGACGGCCGTTAGTCGAGCGGCACCCGGCGAGAGCAGACCTGACCGGAAAGGAGGCGAGGCAAGATGGTGACCAACCCATCGTCACAAGAGATGTGGAGCGATCGATACTGTGTCTACGAGCCCATCTCCCAGCGAATTCGGACGATGAGAGTCCTTCTGGTCGACAACCTGGTGGCCGACGAGCACCACTACTCAGATGCGGCCCGGCGTGAGCCAGACTTCCATCCTGCTCGATGGGTTCGCTTTGAACGGATGGTCGCCTCTCTCGCCTTGGCCAACATCGAACGCAACATTCGAATGCTGGTCCACCAGCCAGTTGTGCAAATCCTTCACTTGGCCGACCTGACCGAGGAGGCGGTGGCCTCGTTCGACGCTGACGCGATCGTCTTGAGCGGGACCCTCCGCGATTTCGACCTCTACCATCCCCGGCTGCTCGATCAGTTCCAATCCTTCATTCACCGCGTCCGAGTCCCGGTCATGGGCATTTGTGGCGGCCATCAGATGATCGGTCAAGCCTTTGGCGCCGAGATCCGCACGATCGATGGTCAGTCCCCCTCCGAAAAGCGCCACGGTCGTTTGATCGAATACCAGTACCGGTTCGTCAAGATTACCGATCTGGCCGATCCGATCTTTGCCGGCATCGAGAACCGCCCGAGTCCCCGCTGGCAGAAATATACCAACCGGCGCCATTTGTTGCGGGTTTGGCAGAATCACGGGTTGGAGGTCGATCCTCTCCCCGCGGGCTTCTCCCAGCTCGCCCGTGGATACCTCACCGAGGTCCAGATGATGGTTCGGCGAACCGATCAGCAATTGATCTACGGTACCCAATTCCACCTCGAAAAATCGTTTCAGGATTGGCAAGCCGACACCTACTGGGATCACCGTAATGAATCCCGCGATGGGCGGCTGCTCTTCGACAATTTTCTGATCGAGGCCCTCCGGTTTCGCGGGCGCGCAGAGAACCTCTTGGACGGGCCTGCCCCGATTTCCCCTCCCCCGATGGGCTCGCGTCTGCCGGATGGAGGGCAGGGGAGTGGCTCCGCCCCGCTGCCGACGACTGGCTTTTGAACAGGCGGGCCCCTCCGCGGTTTGCACCCGATCGGGCCTGCTGCTACCCTCGCCGAGAAAGGAGGCGGATGACGATCCGGATTCTCTTGTTTGGCGCCTGCCGGGAGGCGGCGTGTGGGGCGGGCGATGGCGAAATGCGGCTTGACTTGGCGGCTCCCGCTACGATCGAGACGGCCTGGCAAGCCTTACAGGATCAGTTCCCCCCGCTCCGCCATTTCACCAGCAATGTCCTCTTCGCGATCAACGAGTCCTATGCCCGACGCGTCGACCCGTTGGCCGATGGGGATACCCTCGCCATCTTTCCCCCGGTTTCGGGTGGGTGAGGTGACCAAGCGGTGAGACCTGAGGGCCTCACCCCAATCGATTGGCGAGAAGGAGTAGCGTGTTGGAAGCAGTGGAGCAGAGGAACGGAGACGTCTTCGAGGTGACGCGCGAAGCGATCGACAAGCAGGACCTCGAATCCCGCGTCATTCTCGGTGCGGCCGGGGCAGTGGTCACCTTCGACGGAATTGTTCGCAATCAGACCAACGGTCGCCCGGTGCTCAGCCTGCAGTACGAGGCCTATCCGCCGATGGCCGTCAAGGAGATGCGACGAATTGGGGAGGAGATTCGTCAGCAATGGCCCCAGATCGATGGCATCGGGATGATCCATCGCTTCGGCCCCCTCGCCATCTCCGAGTCCTCGATCGTCATCGTCATCACCTCTCCCCACCGCAAAGCGGCGTTTGAAGCCTGTCGCTTTGCCATCGACCGCCTCAAGCAGACCGTTCCCATCTGGAAGAAAGAGATCTTTGCCGATGGCGAGGTCTGGGTCGAGGGGGAGCCGCCGCCGACCCCTTGATCCCCCCCCGCCTCAACTCCAGAGGTGTTGAGAGAGCAGGTTGAGGAAGGTCCCGACATCCGTGACGATCCCGACCGTCTGCTGGGATCCACGATCTGAGAGCTTGGTGACGACGGCGGGGTTGATGTCGACACAGACCATGCGGACCCACGAGGGGGTCATATTGCCGACTCCGATCGAGTGGAGCATCGAGGAGAGGCAGATGACCATTCCGGCCCCAACCAGTTGTTCGGCATAGGCCTCCTGGGCCTCGATCAGATCCATCTTGGTGTCTGGGAGCGGGCCATCGTCGCGAATCGAGCCTGCAAGCACGAAGGGCACTTGGTGGCGCACGCACTCGTACATCACCCCGGTGCGGAGCAGCCCGGCTTCGACGGCCCCGCGGATTGAACCGTAGCGGTTGATCGCGTTGATCGCCCGCATGTGATTTTTGTGCCCCTCCTCGATGGGGATCCCACGATCGAGGTCGACTCCGAGGGAGGTTCCGTAGAGGGCGTGCTCGATGTCGTGAACCGCGATGGCGTTCCCTGCAAGGAGCGCATCGACATATCCCCGGCGAATGATCTGCGAGAAGGCTGCCGTCCCCCCAGTGTGGATGACGACGGGACCCGCGACGAAGATGATCCGACCTCCCTCTGCCTTGACCAGCCGCATCATCTGCGCGACCTTCTGCACCGCCGTTTCGGCCCGTCGCTCAGAGGAGATCTCATTGGCCATGAAGGCGAAGCCCATCCGGTCGCGGGCCTTGAACTCTGGCTGAATCCGGATCCCGAGCGCTCCGCAGACGACCTCGTCCCCCGCACGCACGTCGCGCAGCTTCCGGCAGACTGGCCGGCAGACTGGCTGGGCACTGTCCGCACTCCCGCTGCGCTCGATGACGATCACGCCATCCATCCGCTGTTTGGCCACCTCGAGCCAAGCTCCGTCCAAACGGACATAGGTCCGGTGATTGGTTGTCGAATAGAAGTCATCCGGGACGACCCGCTCCATCGGGGCGGGTTTGACCTGGGCGTCCTGCAACTCCGCCTGGTAGCACCCCAACTCGATCAACTCTTCGAGTGTCCGGAGCAGCACCTCCCGGCTCGGAGCGATCACCCGCAGCCGCAGCCGGGAGAACTGCTCGTTGGTTCTTCCCAGGGTAAAGTCCTGGACTTCATAGATGGCACCGCACTCGATAACCCGATCCATGATGTTGGAAAGGATCTGGGAATCGACCAGATGCCCTTCCGCTTCGACAATTTCAGAGTATTCCATAACCTGTCCGGGAATCGTTCTCTTGGTAACTTGCCGCCCTCAGCTCATCACACTCTTCGCCGTCGACCTCTTCCGCGCATCGCGCTCGGAGAGAAACGGCCCACTGCTTGCGAGAAGGTAGCGTACTGTAGCGGCTCGAACGTGACAAGTCCAGCCTCACACCATCGTGCCTCACCGACGCTCTTCCATCTCTCGCCGATTGAATCCACGCGCGGTCAGGGGCTATCATCGAAATGTTCGGGGGAGATTCGATGCGCAAGGTGGACAAGGAGGAGGAATGGCGATGTCAGCAGAAGGAGTGAGCCAGCCAGCGTTGCATTCGACGGGGCAGGGAAGGCAGAGAGTCCAGTGGTGGTCGCCCTTCATCCCCGCGCTCTGCGCCGCAGTCCTGCTTCTCGGCGCGGTTGCCGTTGAGGCACGAGGCCGAATCGAATGCACCCATCCGAACCACCTCGCTGGACCAAATCACCCCCACGAGGCGTGGACCACCCCGTCCATTCTCGCCGTGGTCGTGCATACGGGAATGTCGACCGACCAGCAGATGGCCGAGCTGCGTCGGGCGCTGCGCTCGTTTCTTGAATCCCTGCCTGCCGCCGTCGACGTGCTGCTCGTTCCGTTCGATGAATCTGTCCAAGGCGATCTTTCCTCGATCCGCGATCGTCGCCAGCTGCTTCAACTGGTCGACCGACTGCGGCCTGGGCAGGGAGCCGATCTCTACGGCGCGGTCACTCAGACCCTCGACCGCCTCAGCAACCAGGCCGGTTCTCGCACGATTCTGCTGATTGCCGATGGGGTCGATTGGCGAACCCACAGCGGGGTAGGAGAGGAGACTTTGCGCCGGGCAGAGCGCGCGGGAATCCCCATCCACGCCCTGCAATTGACGACCCGACCCGATGCCGACGAGATGGCCCACAATCAACGGGAGATGCTCGGCCAAGCCGATTTTGGCCTCATCTTTGGGGGGCCCTCCTCCCGAAAACGCCGTCTTCCCCCGCCCCCCCCAGAACCAGAACCGGTTCTGGGGGAAGAGGCGCCAGCCTCCAAGCCCCGCACGCCCCCC
>JBMUAP010000099.1:0-8555 GCA_049454155.1 Blastocatellia bacterium | reverse complement strand
GCTGCCAACGGAAGAAGACGTCCCGCCCACTTCCGCCACGGGGCACCCGCCCCCTTGCCAGCCAACCACTCCCCCGCGGTCTGTATCGCCAAGACGGCCATGCCCGAGTAGAGGGCCCCGATGAAGAAGTAGTACCGCGTTTCCCAGTGGTTGAGCGCCATCAGCAAGAGGTAGAGGCCAGCGCCCCAGAGAAGGACGAGCCCCTTCGCGTCTCGCCTCCGCCAGAGGAAGAGGATGATTCCCATCCAGGCCAGCACACCCATCAAGGGGTGAACCAGTCCTCCCGTCAAGCTGTACCACAGGCTCTGCCCGAGCGAACGGGGATAGACCTCGGCCACCCGCCCTGGATCGTACATCAGCACATCCTTGAAGGAGCCAAACCGCTCGGCCAAGGCTCGCGTTCCATCCTGATTGGTCTTGCCCGCCACCAGCTCTGGATAGAACTGGGTCGCCAGATTGAGGTAGTTGGTGTTATAGAGAGGGGAGCCGCGGTGAACCGCATTGGCATAGAACCAGGGACTTGCGACCAGCAGGCAGATGGCGAGGTAGAGGCCGACCGTTACCAGCCGACGGCGCCATGCCGCCGCAACCGGATCGATCCAGAGCAGCGCCGCAACACAGGTCAGAATCAGAAAGAGCCCATTGTACCGGGTGAGATAGGCGGCACCGCTCAGCGCCGCAGCCAAGACGATCCTGCCCGTTCCCTCCCGACGCGGGTGGGCAGCTCCCGGCAGGGCCACCAGCGCCGCCAAGCAGATCGCCAGAAAGAAGAGGTCTGTTGCCGCGTTGATCGAGAACTGGGGCACTTCCCCGCTGAAAATGAAGAGGAGTTGGGCCCCGATCCCGCCCCCCCAGCCGAGGAGACGCCCAAAGAGAATTGCCAGCAGCCCCCCCACCGCGACCGCGCAGACGACCGAAAGCCACTTCCCGACGGCAAACAGGTCTTGTCCCGTCGTCTTGGCAATCAGCCCGAGGGCGGCGGGATAGCCAGGCCCCTGGTAGGGATTCTCCGGAAAGGCTCCCGCCATCAGACGCGTCGCATCAGGCGCATAGTAGTGGTAGAAATCTGTCTCCGTGGCATAGTTGCCAAACGGGTGGGATCTCGCCGGAAGAAAGAGCACTCCGCAATGGAGCAGACAGAGGCACAACGGGACCCATCTTCGACTGATCATCGCACCTGCTACCAGCTCCCCTTCTTCATCTCTGCCATCATGTAGTCGCTGGCACGCCAACTGAGCGCCATGATCGTCAGGGTCGGGTTCTTATGTGTGCCTGAGGTGAAGGCGGCAGCGTCGACGACAAAGAGGTTGCGCACCTCCCAGGACTGGTTGTACTGGTTGAGGACCGAGGTCTTGGCGTCCGCCCCCATGTGGAGTGTCCCCATCTCATGGATCGAGTGGCCTGGGGTATCCGGCTGCTTGGGCAGTCGGATGTCGACCGCCTTCGCCTCGGTAAAGAGCTCCTCGTAGGTCTGCCGGATATAGCGATACATCGCGTAGTCGTTCTCTTCCCAAGGATGGTGGATCCGGAGCACCGGAATCCCCCACTTGTCCTTGATGCTCGGATCGAGTTCGACAAACTTCTTCTCCGACGGCAACATCTCTCCGTGCGAGGCCAGAACGACCCGAGCCCCAGTCCATTTGCGGACCTCCCGCTTGAAGTCGCTCCCAAATCCGGGAATTCCCTTGGCATTCTTGTCGGGCCGCATGCGGATGCGCGACGAGGGCTCGATCTGAAAGCCCCGCAGAAAGTCGCGCTTCTCATTCGGACGGAAGTAGCCAAACCACGGAATGATGAGGTGCGATCCCCCGATGCCGTCTCCCGCTTCCCGGTCCATCCAGAAGAGCTCCGGGAAGTAGGCTTGTGCCCCAACATCGAGATGCTCCATGAAATTGCGCCCGATCATTCCATTGCTGTTGGCAATACCGGAATGAAGCAGCAGCCGTGTGCTCTCAAGCGTCCCACAAGCCACCACCACGGTGCGCGCCCGTATCGTCCGATCCCGTCCCGTCTTCTTGTCGATGTAGTGCACCCCGCTGGCCAGCCCCCGCGCGTTGACAGCGATCTTGTAGGCCATCGCCTCCGGGATGAGCGTGAAGGTGCGCGGGTACTTCTCGAGGAGCGGCACGACCTGCCGGAAGGCGGAGTTGTAGAAGGAGTGAGTCTCGCACCCATCGTCGCAACCCGAGCAGTAGTGGCAGGCGGGATAGCCTTGGTAGGACTTGGTCAGCATGGCGCGCCGGACGCGCATCGTCCGGATCCCCATCTTTTCCGCCGCCCGCTTGATCGCCAGATCAGAGCACTTGTAGGCCACGGGAGGGAGAAAATTATCGCTGTCGGGCAGATCCGGGTGCCCCTCTTTCTCGCCGCAGACCCCCATGAAGAGTTCCGCGCGGTCGTAATACGGAGCGAGATCCTGATACGTCAGCGGCCAATCCTTGCCGTGACCATCCCGGGAGTAGGCGCGAAAGTCGTTCTCGTTGAACCGGTTTGAGAAGCGGCCCCAGAACATCGTGCGCCCCCCGACATTCCGCGCCCGAAACCATTCGTAGGGCATCTTCTCCGGCGTCGTGTAGGGCTCTTCCGGCGTGCTTCCCGTCAGGGAGTAGCGCTGTTTGTATTCGTCACTCTGGCTGAGTGGAGTCTTCAGCCCCCGATGGGGATCCTGGTACGGAAAGGGTTCGTGGTAGGGAAAGTCGAGCAGGTGACGGCGCAGCGCCCCCGTTTCGAGCATGGCGACCCGCAGCCCAGCCTTGACCAAGGCCCACGCCGCTGTCCCTCCCGCTGCCCCTGATCCAACAATCACGACATCATAGACCGGTGGCTTACGCGCTGCTCTCTGCTGATTCATGACTCTCTCCCATCCTTTCTACAATATTTCGAGACGATTTCTCTGCTCTACGATCACTCGATTCGTACCCACTGCCAGCTCTCGACCTCTTCTCAGGTGACAACCCCGTATGGTAACTACTCACGGGGAGGAAAATCAGAAAGTGGACCGGGCCGACCAGAGACCGATGTCAGAACGGAAGACATGATTGCACCACCGAGACACAGAGAACACCGAGAAGAAGGTTGAGGAGTGACTCGCGCCAACAAACAACCAACGTCTGGACAGATCACATCATTGCATAACAGAGAGATCACAGAGAAGAAGATAGGGTCCATTGAAGTTCATCGATGCCGTGAGTAGCTACCAATCTTCTTCTCAGTGCTCTCTGTGTCTCGGTGGTGCAATGACCTCTTCAGTTCTGGCGTTGATTGCTTGTTAGCCTGTCCCACTTCCAGACTAACTACCCCGTGTGAACCTGCTCACCGGTTCAACCAAAGGCCGCTGCCCAGGCAGCCGCGCCGAGGGCGATCAAGAGGGCGATGACTCCACAAAAGAGAAGCGAGGTCGAAGCGGCCACTCGCTTGGTGACGGCGGCATACCCAATGCCGAGCAGCACCACCCTCCATCCATAAAAAAGATCGACCCAAGCAAGAAAAGAGGTCACGAAGCGGGGCAGGCCGGTCACCCCGAAGAGGGGCAACAAGGCCGCCAGATTGGAACCAAGTGGATTGGTAATGTCGATCTCCTCCACTGGCTTGACAAAGAAGACCACCAGAAAGAGAAGCGTGGTAAAGAGCGATGTCGCCAACCAGGCATAGATCGTCACCGACCAGAGGGAAAGGAATCGGTTCTCGTACCCCATCATTAAGCTGACCAGCCGGGCGAACCCCGCCACCGCCAACGTCAGCAAGAGGATGACTACCACAGAAGAGATCGGCCCCACCCATCGCATGACTGGTCGCATCGCCGCCATCTGCTCCTGCTGTTGTGCCACCTGCTCCTGGGTCAGCCGGCCTTCCTCGACCATCTGCTGCAACCGTTCGTTGATCATCCCGTCCATCGGAATACGGGCAAAGGTGAACGCCGTCACCCCAGCGGTAAGGGCCAGCAAGAGCAGGAGGGGCAGATACGGGAGGGGGGCCCTGTCGACATCAGCGAAGGCCTCTCCGGGAGAGACAATCACTCCCAACAATCGCGCGAAGACCCCATTCGGACGCTTCAGCCCGGCCGGCGCGCTCGTCTCCCCCCTCTCCTCGGCGAGGGATGTCGCTTTGTCACCTCTCTCGTCCATCATCTCTTCCTCCCCACCGTTGGCAGCCGATGTCATTGCCACGACCTAGGCAGGATGGCCTGCCAAGCGGCGCACTGCCGAAACCAGATCGGGAATAGCATACGGTTTTTCGATGAAGGCATCACACGAGTCAACAATCAAGCGAGCCTTCTCACTATTGTTCTGTCCCGAGACGGCCAGCACTTTGATGTGAGCCAGTTGAGGGTCGGCCTTGATGCGGCGTGTCGCTTCCACTCCATCCATCACCGGCATATCCAGGTCCATCAGGATGACGTCGGGCTGATCACGGGTCGCCACCTCGATCGCCTCCAGACCATTGGTCGCCTGGAGGATGGCATAGTCATCCTCCAGCGCATAGGTGAGCATTCGCCTCACCCCCTCGATATCGTCGACAATCAGAACCTTGATCACAGGCGTCTCTCAGTCAACGGAATAGATCAGGTCGAAGAAGGCAGATCGCCGGGGAGTTTCGCAACGCGCGGGCCCAACAGACGGGTCAACCCCTCCGTGCGGGAGAGGATCACTCCAGCCACAATGAGCGCCGCTCCAGCTCCACGCGAAAAGCCAAGTCGCTCCCCGAAAGCCAAGTAGGCGAAGAGGGCTGCCGAGACCGGTTCCAGCGCATAAAGAAGCGCGGCATGGGTCGACGGGACCCGCCGCTGGGCCCAAGTCTGGATCAGGGCCGCAACAAAGGTCACCATCAACGCCATGTACCCGATCTGCCAAAGAAACGAGCGATCGATCGGGTTGGAACGGGTCTCCCACCCGATGGCCCGCAGCACGAGGTGGATCGTCAAGGCCAGAACGGCCACCGTCATCACCTGGACGGCGGCCAAGGTCCGAACGTTTCCGAGCTTGGCGAAGGCAGTCGTCGCGGCAATGTGGGTCGCCCACGAGAAGGCGGCCAGCAGCACGAGGACGTCTCCCCAATTGACCGCCTCTTGCCCTCTGGGAAAGCTGAGCAAGGCGAACCCGACCAAGGCGACCAGTAGACCTGCCACGTGATCCCGCGTCGGACGCATCCGAAAAAGGAGAAACGCCACGACCGGGGTGAAGACGAGATAGAGCCCAGTGATGAAGCCCGCTTTTGACGCCTGTGTAAAGACCAGCCCCGTCACGTAAAAGGCGATCCCCATCAAGCTGCAGAACCCGAGGAGGATCCCGCGACGGATCTCTTCCCAGCGACTGCGCCGGAGGTGTCCCCCGAAGATCAGCCCAAAGCAGAGCGCCGCGATCCCAAACCTCATGGTGGTATAAAACGATGGCGAATGGGTCGCCAGAATGCTCTTCGTCACGACATGGGAGGTTCCCCACATCAATGCCAAAGCAATCAATGCGCCTTCTGCCCGCCAGGGAACTTGCTGCACGTCACTGCGAGTCTCTTCCATACCATCCCGTCATACCGTTCCACGTAGGTCTAGAGCAATTGTCAAACTGGTTCTGGGCGGAACGCTCTCCCGCTGGGGCGCTGCTTGGGGACGCTCAGTCGAGGCCAGTCGATCGAGGATCTCTGGATCGCCATCATACCGCACGGGGGAACTTTCCAACGCCCTCGGATCTCCCCTGCGACAAGATAGCGGACCGCGCAACCGGGACGCAAGGGGCGCGCAGAGGGTCCCCCTTCTCTGGTCATTCCGCTTCGCGACGATCGCTCTCCGCTTCGTCTCTCGATGTCTCCAGGCCAGCCGTCCCACTGGATCCATCGATCGAAACGAGCGGTCGACTCTTCAATTTGACTTTGTTCAATAAAAGCGGGTTAATACCAAAGTGTGTTTCTTCGATCAGAACTGATCGGATCGCCAAGACGAAGCGACGAAAGACAGAGGAACTTCTCCAGATTCCTCAATGTCTCCTGATTGGTTCTTCTGGGTGATGGGGAAAAAGGGAAAAGTTGACAAGGTCTGGGCGGAATGCCCTGAGAGCGCAGTCAAGCGCAGTAAAGAGTGGTATGAACTACAATCTGGAATTGATCAAACGGTACGGAACCGTTCTGGCTGGAGGGGTGACCTCACCCGTCATCCTCAACATCCTCATCACCTCTGTCTGCGACATGCGGTGCCGACATTGCTTCTTCACGGAGGAGCTGGACGACCAGCCCCGCAAGAAGCGGCAGATGACGACCTCGCAGTTGACCCGCATCAGCGAGACTCTCGGGGGCCGCTTGCCGATCCTCATCATCGCCGGCGGCGAGCCGTTCACCCGCAAGGATCTTCCCGAGGTGGTTCGCGCCTTCTATGAAAACAACCAGCTCGAATCGGTCTACCTGATGTCGAACGGGGGAATTCAGCAGCGGATCATGCCGGACGTCAGCCGGATTCTCGAGGAGTGTCCGAACCTCAACGTCACGGTCGCCCTCGGCATCGACGGTCTCGAAGAGGACCACGAGAAGATTCGGGGCAAGGCGGGCAGCTGGAAGAAGGCGATCGATACCGCCCGTCAGCTGCAGGCCATTCAGCGGGAGATACCCCGTCTCGATGTGCAGACCTGCACCTGCTTCATGAACTCCAATCAGGATCGCATCTTCGAGTGGTACGACTTCCTCCGCTACGACCTCAAACCGGACAAGATCAACGTCAACTACATCCGCCCACCCTCTGCCCGCGCCGACGAGCTCAACATCGATCTCAGTCGGTACCGTCGGCTGGCGACGATGATCGACGACGATTCCCGCAACGGCGTCATCAAGAACCATTACAAGGGTAAAGGTGGACACTTCAAGGCGGCCGTCGACATCTACATGCACGAGCTCATCGCTCGGACCGAGGAGACCCAAAAAGCCCAGTTGCGCTGTTTTGCCGGCACGACCGGTGGCGTCATCTACGACGAGGGAACGGTCTCGAGCTGTGAGAATCTCGACCCCATCGGGAACCTCCACGACTACGATTGGAACTTCTGGGCGCTCTGGAACTCTCCCGAGATGAAGGTTCGACGGGAGCACGTCCGGAACGGATGTTTCTGTACCCACGAGTCGAACTGCTACTATCCGTCGCTCGCCTTCAACCCGAAGCACCTCATTCAGATCAAGCGGTTAGAGCGACAGCTCAAGCAGTTGAAGCCAACGCCTCCCGACTCGGGTCAGACGTTGCCCGCTTCCGAAGCTGTTGGATCGGCGCTCAGCGGAGATTGACCGCCCAGGGAACTGTGCGAAGCAAGGATGGAAGTCGGGGCCACGATCGCGGCAGCGGGAGGCGACACCAAATGGCGGCGGAGAAGACATCACGCTTTCTGATCATCACCTCGGACACTGGGGGAGGTCACTCCAGTGCCGCGGCGGCAATTGCCGATGGCCTCCATCGCTCCCTCGCACAAGGATGCCTCGTCAAGATCGTGCGCGCAATTGAGGAATCCCACTTCTTCGCGCGACGATTGGCAGACCTCTACAACTACCTCTTGCGCCACCACCAGGATTTTGTCCACTACTACTACCGCGCGATCGAGCATCTGCGCCCTAATGAATCGAGCCTCTTCTACCGATTGACCTCGCGGTATGTTCGGCAACTCTTTGAGAAGTACTGCCCGCAAGTGCTCATCTCGGTCCACCCGATGACGCAGCACTTCTTTGGGCGGGCGCTACGTGACTTGGGGCTCCTCGACAAGATTCCATTGGTAACGGTTGTCACCGATCCGTGCTACGGATTCTGGCACGGGTGGGCCTGCGAGGAGGTCAGCCTCTACCTGGTGGCGACGGAGGAGGCGCGCCAGCAACTGGTCGACTATGGCGTCCCAGGTGAGAAGATCCGCATCTGTGGGATTCCCATTCACTCGAAGTTTGAAGCACGGCCAGAGGAGGAGCGCGGAGAGATTCGGCGTCAGCTCGGGCTGGATCCGGAGCGCTTCACGGTCTTCATCAATGCTGGATGGGTGGGAGGCGGCAACATTCCCCAGATCTACGAAGAGATGGTCCGGGAGGGCGAGGAGTTGCGGGAGGCCCAGGCGATCTTTCTTGCAGGCCGGAATCAGCGATTGCAGGGTCAGATCGAGCAGATGGCTCGACGATCTCCCTTTCCGACGCGGGTGATTGGGTACAGCAATGCCATGGAGAAGTTGATGCACGCGGCAGACTTGATGATCTCCAAACTGGGTGGCTTAACGACCTTCGAGGCGCTCGCTTCGCGGCTCCCGATTCTCGCCGACTCGATTACACCGCCGATGCCGCAGGAGTCGCGCAGGGGCGATCTGATCGCCCGGCATCAGGCAGGTGTGCTGCTTCGCCACGTGCGGGAGGTGGTACCACTCGTCCGCCGCTTGACCCACGACCGTGCTGAACTCGAGTCGATGCGGCGGGCCGCCTCGCGTCTGGCCATCCCGAACGCCACTCAGCGGATTGTCCAGGAGTTGCTCCAGAAAGTGGAAGGAACGGTCGTTGCCTCGCCCCTCTCCCCCCTCCCTGCCCCGACTGGCTCGCCCGCAGCGGCGGCACGAAGGCCTCGA
>JBMUAP010000098.1:0-8572 GCA_049454155.1 Blastocatellia bacterium | reverse complement strand
ACGATTCTGTTGCCAGGGGTCCGCATACTCGAAATGGTTGACGACATCCTGATGGACCGGGTGAAGAAGATGAAGAACCGCGGGGGCTTGGCTCTCTTGGAAGTCTGCCACGCTTCCGAAGAAGGCCATCCTTCCCGCCTCGAGGACGAGGACACGCATCGGAACGGCCCACGCATTGGGTCCTTCTGCGGTAACGCTCTCGATCGAGACCTGTCCCTCAGCGTCATGCCGTGCCCGGTGCCTGGCGAGATACGGGATTTCGTGCATCGACTTCGTCACAAAGAGGGAGGTGATCCCCTGCAGATCTCGCGCCCGGAGGACCACGTCGAGCACACTGCGGGCGTTGATCGGATCAAGTCCGGAGGTCGGCTCATCGAAGAGCATGATCGAAGGCCATCCAATCAACGCCCGCGCAAACTCGAGCCGCCGCTTCATCCCTCCCGACAGCTCTTCCGCCGGCTTTTCAAGGTCCGTGTGGAGCCCGACAAAGGTCAGGACTTCGAGAACGGCCTCCTCGATCCGCTCTGGTTCCCAGTGTTGATCGATCAACCGATAGGCGGCATTCTCGAAGACAGTCTTCCCGGTGAAGAGGGCATTCTCCTGGAAGACCATTCCCATTCGGTCGCGTCGCAGTGCCAGCTGCTCCGCTTCCGTCATCTGCGCGAGGGGCTGCCCGTCGATCAACACCTCCCCTTCGTCTGGACTCAAAAAACCGATCGCCAGCCGCAAAAGGACCGATTTGCCGGATTGGGAATCGCCTGTCACACAGATCATCTCCCCTTTTCCCAAGCGGAAGCTGATGCGATCCAGGACCAGCCGATCCTCGAAGCGGATCGAGACGTTCCGAAACTCGAGCGGCGGGTTCGGTGCGGATGCCAAATCGGTTCTCATCGCGTTACTCCCCCACGAATGTTGCTCCCTCTTCTCCGTCGGGCCAAATGGCCGTCGAGACGCTTCGGACAATCTCGACCGAGCAGTGAGCGCGAGCGGCGACCGCTGCCGAGACGCTGCCCAGGAGAAACCTTGCGACCGCACCCCGTCCGTGACTCCCGACGAAGATCGCGTCCGCTCCCCAGGACTCCGCTTCGTGAACCAGCGACTGCTTCGGGTCTTCAAATGAGAGGACCGTCGAGATCTCCAGGCCGGCCTCGCGCAGTCTTCTCGCCGCCTTGCCCTGCCACTCTTCCACGACAGACTTCTCTTCGGGATAGGTAACGAGCGACTGGGTGCTGACCATCGGACCGATCGAGGTGACCAGGCGAACCTCTGATCCGACCGGCCACGGGCGGTGCGCCACGACATAGACCGCCATGTCGGAGTCGATCGATCCGTCGATCCCCACCACCAGTCGGGCCGGGCCCTCCAGCACGCCATCCTCGACCCGACCTCGCGCAATGCGGACCGAGCAAGGCGCGTGGGTCGCCACCCGCTGGGAGACGCTGCCGATGAGGAACCGCTGGACGGGACCCGCTCCGTGGGAGCCGACGACGATCAGGTCTGGATTCCACTCCTCCGCCTTTTCGAGGAGAACCGTCGCCGGGGACCCTGCCCCCTGCAGCGTCTCAATACTCCAAGCCGGAAAGCGCCCGCGCAACCGACCCTCCACCCGCGCAACCTGCGCCTTCATCGCCTCTGTGCGTTCGTGGATCGACGTCACCACTCCCGGTGTCACCAACTCCAGCCCCGAGGGGGGCGGCAACCATGTCTCCGTCACCGAGACAAGCAGAACCTCAACCTCTGCCGGCAGCCCTGCCCGACCGAGATCCTCCACCGCCGCTTCTGCACACGGCGAGCCATCGTACGCGATCATCACTCTCATCGTTCCGTTCCTCCTTCGCCATTCGCTGCCGCCATCTCCATCTCGACAGAAGAGATCTCCCTTTGATTGTTGGCCATTTTCCAAGAATGTTCAATTGGCGGGAGATTCTCCTCCAGCTGGCCCAAATCAAAAAGCCCTATCAGGGGATTCCCGACAGGGCTTTTCGGTTAGCTGTGGAGATTGTCCTCGTGGGCGATTCCATCAGCCAGTCTTTCCGACCAACCAATGGGCCGCTAGGACGCAGCCACCTCACTGTTGTTCGACTTCGAGCTATTCTTATCCAATCGACCACCTCCTTTCTCAGTGTTGGAACATATCCTAGCCACCTCCCGGAGATCGGTCAAGAGGAAAAAAGAGCTGGCAAGAAGCCTTGGCAGGAGGAGCAACTGCCTTGCGGGCTGCATTGCTCCTCCCCCTGATCAGGAAGACTAGAAGCGAAGTCGCAGACCCATCGAGATCGTTCGACGGCCACCGCTCGTCTCCTGGAAGTTATTGAAGTTCACATTGTCCAACACTGTATTGGGAACTCCAAAAACAGGATGGTTGAGCGCATTGTAGAGCTCCAACCGATATTGCAGGTTAATCCGCTCCGTAATTTTGAATGTCTTAAAGATACTCAGATCAACTGTTTCAATACGATCCGCTTGCATAATGTTGCGAGCAACATTCCCAAACGGGCTATTGAACCTGTTTGCCGCACCAGGTCCGTTGATGATGAAGCGAACATCACTCGGATTGACAGGCGTGAAAGTGCCACGAGCCAAATCTGAAACCAAGAAGAATCCAGTCGAACTGGTTCGGAGATTCGGCACCCCACTTGTGTTTCCACAACGGGCATAAAAGACACAGGCATCTACATCGGTGATTCCCACAGAGCGGGCTGGAGCATTTGGGTTTCCATGGAACGGTCGCAGCTGTGAATTCCCGAAGAATGTGTTCATAAAACCTGCATCTTCATAGGGATTGCGAGCAGCTGAGATATGAGTGGGCGTAAAACGGACTCCATTCTGCATTCGTGCAGTCATATTGAGCTGCCAGCCGCCGACCACACGACCGACGATGCCCCGCTGGCTTCGCATGAAGGGAAGCTCGTAGATGACATTGGCAGTAAAGGAGTGGGGGACATCAAACCCAGAGAAGCTCTTCTCTCCGCGAGTCAGATTAAGAGGGTTCTGTGCAACCGCGACGGAATTCCCACCGGAGAAGTTGAAGACTTCGCTGGCGTTGTCGAGCGCCTTGCTCCACGTGTAGGTGAACCCGTAGAGGAAGCTGCTGCTGAAACGCCCATCAAAGCGGGTCTGCAACCCGTGATAGGTCGATTGGGCACCGTTGATGCGTTCCCGCGCCACTCCAAACGGGTTGATACGACCGTTGCAGGCCGCCTCGTTGTCAGGGGTGGAGGGATCATTGACGCAGGTGAGCGGGCGAACTCCTGGTGGCAGTAGCCCAGGAAATCCTGCAAAGGTCAGCGTTTGGTTAGTCCCTGTCTCTTGGTTGAAAGCGGTTCGAGTAAAGCCATTGACGAGGTTGCCAATGAAGGGATTGGCGTTGATCGTCTGGAAGAGTCCCACCGAGTGGTTCCCGACGTAACGAACTTCGACGACGTTGCGACCAACTTCCCGCTGAATCCCGAAGGACCACTGCTGCGAGTAGGGCGAGCGCATGAGTGGATTGATCGTCGTGCGGCTCAAGAGGCGCGGATCGAAGGTGTTGAAGCGGATCAGTCCGCTCGCCGCCGCTGCCGCCCGCACCACATCCCCGGTCGGGGCCGCATTCGGCACGGCAAACTGCGGTGCCGCTGTCAGGAAGACCGTCGGCGCCGCCGTCGAGATGTTGAGCATCAGGTTGTAGAAGGTTGCATCGTAGGCGATTCCGTACCCTCCACGCACTGTTGTCTTGTCCGCCCCGAAGATCTTGCCCATCACCCCATCGCTGAAACGGGGCGAGTAGACGAAGCCAAGGCGCGGTGCCCAGTTGTTCCCGTCCACCGGAATCCGGTTGTTGACCCGCGCGTCGACCGGCAGATTCTGCCGCCAGAAGGCCTTCGTCGGATCGCTCTCGCGCAGGGTGGTGACGTCGTTGAGCAGGTTGATCGGCTGTCCCGTATTCTCGTACCGCACGCCCAGGTTGAGCGTCAGGTTTGGACGGATCCGCCAGTCATCCTGGAAGTAGTAGAACTGGTCGAGTTCGTCGTAGCTCAGCGTCGCCGGCCCAAACGCGACGGTGATCTGCGTCGGCCTGTTGTCGATCATCTGCTGGATCGAATCGAATTGGAAGTTCCCGTTGACGTTGGGCAGGAAGGGCGCGATGTTCTTCAGGCTCCGGACATCGACACCCATCTTCATCTGGTGGTTGCCGCGCGTCCAGGTCAAGTTGTCGGTGATCTGGTACGACTCGACCGTCCGTCCCTGGGGCAGGTTGGTCGCCGGCCCAATGCTCAGGAGATTCTGACCGCCTACCGTGAAGGTCGGGTTGAGAAATGCAAAGGCCTTGTCGATATCATCCGGATGCGGAATCTGCCCCTTGCCGCCCGTATCTCCGCCACCGAAGAGGACGAAGAGACGCGAATAGTTGAACCGAGCCTCATTGACGAGGGTGTTCGAGACCGTCCACGTCCAACCGCCACCAATCTGCCTCGACTGCGAGGGGCTGTTCCCCGCCCAACCACGCACATCGGCCAGCGAGTTGACGTTCGGCGTGTCCTGCCAGAAGTAGCGCCCCCAGAGACGGTGGCTCGACCCCAAGTTGGCATCCGCACGGAAGGTGATCTCATCCTGCCGATTGTTGAACGGCACGAGGCGACGCACCGCCGCCATCGGAACCGAGATGTTCCCCAACGTCATCGTCGGCTGCGCAAAGTCGTTGCGGATCGTCGGACCGCCGAGGGGGAGATTGAAGGCCGAGAAGTCGGCATAGTACTGCAGGGCCGCATTGTTCGGGAAGGCCGCCTTGATCGCCTGGATACCAGCCGGCGTCGGCGCCACCTGCGTCGAACGGAAGTCGAGCAAGCTCGGATTGCGGCGGAAGAAGCCCGTCGTGTAGAAGAAGAGCCGATTCTTGATGATCGGACCGCCCACCCCGTAGGTGAAGATGTTGTTGAGGCTCGGTGCTGGATTCTTCTGTCCCGACCGCTTCTCGAGGTTGGTCAACGAGTTGAAGTTCTTGTTGTCGAGGTGGTCCCATCCGAGCGAACCGTGATACTCGTTCGACCCGCTCCGGCTGACGATGTTGACAATCGCGCCCTGGTTGCGTCCATACTCTGCCGAGAAGTTGTTGGTGATCACTTGGTATTCGCCAACCACCTCGGGATTGCGCACAAAGTAGTTCGGGCCACCGATCGAGAGGTCATTGTTATCGACCCCGTCGAGCGTGAAGTTGTTCGAGCGCGCCCGCTGTCCATTGGCCGAGAGCGTCACGCCATTGCCGTTGACATTCCCGAATCCAACCGTCACACCAGGCGTCAGCAGCGCGATCCGGTCCAGGCCACCGCCAGGAACGTTGACGGGCAACTCCGCGACCTTCTTCTGCTCGAAGGTCGTCGAGATCTGCACCGAGTCCTTCTCGACCAGTGCGTCCGCGCCTCCGGTCACCGTCACCACCTCCGAGATCGCGCCCGGCTCGAGCCGCGCGTCGACCACCGTGTCACGCCCCAGCGCCACATTGACATCGGTGATCTCCGACTTCTTGAAATTGGGAGCCTCGACCGTCACCGTGTAGCGCCCCGGCAAGATCCGCGGGAGCGTGTAGAGCCCCTCGTTGTTGCTGGCCGTCTTTACCTCCGCCCCTGTCGCCAGGTTGCGCGCGCTGATCGTCGCCCCTGGAATGGCCGCTTCCGTGGCATCCGTCACCACGCCGCGGATTCCTCCTGTCGCCGTTTGCGCCTGCCCGATGGCGGTCATCAGCGCAACCAACAGCGCGACTGCAACTCCCAGCCACGCCTTGCTCACTCGCTGTCTCTGACAATTCGACATGATTTTTTCTCCGTTCAGGTCATTATATTTGGCTTCCACACCTTTCCCGGAACAGCCGACTCCCGAAAGAGACAGACCTCCGGCAGGAGATCCCACCTGAGGGCCACTCTCCTCCCCCTCCTCTCTCTTCATCAGGTCTTGGTCAGCGACAGGCTCCCCCTTCAGAAAATCTGCGGGCAGACCTCCCCCTCCCCAAGGACCCGGACGATGGATACAAGAATCGTCGGAGTGAACGGGACCCGACTACCAGGACCGCGCCTGGAAGCCTTTTTTGTTGTACCGCTTTTCATTCAGCAGAGCGTAGGTGTTAGTTGTATGATCTATCAATCCGAGATATTTATTCGATTTTTCTATTTATAATGCAGCGTGCACCGTGCAGTCGAAGATGGCTCGACTCCAACTGATCCCCCAACCAGTGCCCTGACCGGCACTTTAATGGCTTTACATCTAATTAGATCTCTAATGAAGGGATCCAATAATAATTTTCTCATCCTAGCCTGCGCCACCTCAGTTTTCAAGTCAATTCTCTCACACACGAAGTGAAATGGGATCGTCGGGCCGGACGGGAGAGCGGGGAGAATCGGAGGGGAGTGAGGAAGATCTCAAAGCCGGATAGCGGCTTCCCCTTCTGCGCTCACAGTGAGAAGAGAGGGCATCTTGGAAAATAGCAGAGACCACCCTGCGCCTAAGAAAAGGCAGGATGGTCTCTGTTCTCACGTCGATTCAGCAGGGAGGGATCCGGAAGCAGGATTGTTCCCAGGTCAGGATTGGATCTGGTTGGTTTGAACCGTCAATCGCGCCTTGTGACGCGCTGCTGCGTTCTTGTGGAGGACACCCTTTTGGACAGACTTGTCGATTGCGGAGATGGTCGACGGGAGAAGAGCGAGGGCCTCGGCGGACTCCCCCTTCGTCAGAAGGGCTCGCAGCTTCTTGATCTGCGAGCGAAGTCGGGTCCGGTTGGTGGTGTTGATCGCATTGCGTCGGGCATTTTGCCGATCCCGTTTCTCGGCTGACTTATGATTCGGCATCTTCTCTCTCTTCCTTTCCCTTCCTGTTCCGTCTTCGAGCCTGTAGCGCGGCCGTCTTCTGATGATTCTCTGCGATCTGGCTGGGGTGTGAATGCAACCCTGATCAAATTATTGCCTTCGTGTCGACAAGTGTCGCAGGACATTGTCAGGCGCGATTAATGGCACAGCCAGACGGATTCAATCGAACACAAATTGTGAAAATACTTTGGCACGGTCTGATTTGTCAAGTGGCCCAGGGCCTGCGAGCGAGGAGGGGGCGAAGCGACGAACGGGTGGCCAGATGTAAACAGGAGAACGGGGGAGGAGGCAAAGGTTTTGCGTTTCTCAAACGGCGCCCGCATACTTGGGCGGTCCTGAAGAGACTGGACAATGGCAAAAGGCGAGAAGCATTGCCCGACGAGGGTCTGAGAGAGGGAGGAGTCGAGATGAGCGAGGAGCGAGGGTGGCGTCACTGGGGGCGCGTGGTCGGGATGGTGCTGGGACTGATGGTGGGCTGGAGCGCGGCAGGGTCGGACGCACAAGAAAGCGCACGGCGCAGGCCAGCCAACGAGCCAGCCAGCAAGGAGATAGCGGAGCGGGCCAAGGCCCTGCACTTCTCTTCCCTGGTACTCGACACCCATATCGACGTCACGCCCAAGCTGCAGACCGACTGGCAGTTCACGGATGAGCACCGCGAGGGACACATCGACTTGCCACGGATGAAGAAGGGAGGGCTCAACGCTCTCTTCTTCTCGATCTACATGCCGGGAACGGTGACGGGCCCGCAGGCGGTTCACGACTCCCTCGAACGGATTGCGGCGGTGCACCGGCTCGCGGAGGAGTTGCCTGGAGAGATTGCGCTCTGCCGCACGGCGGAAGAGGTCCGGCGTGCGCGACGGGAAGGCAAGATTGCCGCCTTGATGGGCATGGAAGGGGGGCACATGATCCACAATCGCCTCCCGATTCTGCGCATGTATGCCGCGCTCGGAGTGCGGTATCTGACCTTAACCCATTCGGTGCACACCGAGTGGGCGGATTCCTCTGGAGAGCCAGCGCGGCACAAGGGATTGACCGATTTTGGACGGGAGGTGGTCCGGGAACTGAACCGGCTGGGAATGATGGTCGACATCTCGCACGTCTCGGATCAGACCTTCTGGGAGGCGTTGAAGATGAGCGAGGCGCCGCTGATCGCCTCCCACTCCTCCTGTCGGGCGCTCTCCGGCCACGTCCGCAATATGACGGACGAGATGATTCGGGCACTGGCGGCCAAGGGAGGCGTCATCCAGATCAACTATCTCGATGCCTATCTCGATCAGGCGCTCTTCGAGTACAACCAGAAGGCCTTGCCGTTGATGCGGGAGTTGATGCGTACCTATCCAGGGCGGGAGAACCTCGCCAAGTGGCGGGCAGAGGTCGCCAAGGTCCACGGACCTGCACCGAAAGCGAGCTGGGAGCGGATCCTCGACCACATCGACCACGCGGTTCGGCTGGTGGGGGTGGAGCACGTCGGGCTCGGGTCAGACTTCGATGGAGGCTCGATGCCAGTGGGGATGGAGGACGTGACCCATCTCCCCAAGATCACCGAAGCGCTCCTGCGGCGTGGATATGCCGAGCAGGACATCCGGAAAATTCTCGGGGAGAACACCTTGCGACTCATGACGGAGGTGGAGCGGGTCGCGGAAAGCAAGCGACGTCGATGAGCGCCCAGGCTTGGTCGAGAGAGCGATTGATCGAGGAGCGGGAGCGTCTCCGGGCCGCCGCTCGCGTCGATCTCG
>JBMUAP010000097.1:0-8740 GCA_049454155.1 Blastocatellia bacterium | reverse complement strand
TTCACGACCAGCTGATCGACCTCCGTGAGCAACCGGTCGAGACCGGGCCGCTCGCCCGTCTCTGGCTGACCGCTCTTGGGGGCCAGTTCCGCCACGAGTTTATCGAGCGGACAGGGAAGACGGGGGGAGAAGAGGCCGGATTGCTCTTCGATGTTCCGAAGTTTCAACTCCCAGCGACCTATCTGCAGTGGCGTCTTCCCTCCCGCGTCAACGTCATCGAGCGGAACCGGGCCCGGGCCTATCAGATCGCCTTTGCCAGCATCGTCGGGTTGACCTGCCTGCTCCGCGCGTTTGAGAGCCTTTCACGGGGCGCCAAGGCGATGTCGAGTCCCTATCGCGTCCCCGCAGAAGGGGGCGGTGTCGGGTTTTGGGAGGAGGGAGGCGGTGCCATTCTCCACGAGGTGGCGCTCCGGCAACGCAAGCTCTCGGACTATCAAGTCCTGACTCCAGACGCTTGGCTCGCCGCAGAGGGGGACTCGACACGCCCCTCGACCGCTCTCGAAGCGGCCCTTCTGGCGACTCCCCTCGTCGAGGAGTTCAGCCAGCCCGAGACGTTCACGGGAATCGACCTCTTCCGCGTCATCCGAAGTTTTGACGCTTGAACACCCGCTTCCTCTCCCCCTTCGGCAGGGAACGTGGGACAATGACGGTCGGTTGGGTGGAAACTCTTCAGACGTTTGCCGCGATGATGCCGTGGGAGAGGAAGAGCGCGGCGCCGGCTTTGGCAGGGAAGAGAATCGACAGGGTCATCGGTCAACAAAGATCGAAAAGAGTCAGAAAAAGAGATAGAGAGATAGAGAGATAGAGAGATAGATGGACACACAGCGCGAGAGCGAAGGAGATGCGGTATGAAATTCCCCGGCTGGAAGGGAAAAACGACGGAGCTCAATCGGGAGGAAGGCGCCCGCAAACTCCACGAGGCAGCCTGGCCCGATATGTTCGCCAACCTGCAGAGCGCCTACGCCGAGTTGAGCAACACCCAATTTGAGCTGGAGCGCCGGACGGCGGAGATTGCCGAGACGCGGGACGTCTTTCAGCAGGTGGTCTCCTCAATGTCGGAGGCCCTCTTTCTGACCGATCGCTCCGGGCGGGTGGTGCGGGCCAACCCCGCGGCGGCGGCCCTGGTCGGATATCCCGAGTCCTCCCTGCTTGGACGGCCGTTGACCTCCGTCTGCCATTCGGAAGTGATCCCCGCGACGCCCTGGAAGCTGGTCGAGATGGCGCCGGATGGCAAGCTCTCCAACCTGGAGATCGATCTCCCGGGGCCGGATGGGGTCTTGATCCCCGTCAGTTTCTCGATCAGCCTGATGCACGATAAGCAGAACAAGGTGACGGGAGTGCTCGCCGTGGCGCGCGATATGCGGGAGCATCGCCGATTGATCCAGAACCTTGTCGCGGCGCGCACCCGCTTTCAGGAGCTGCTTGAGCTCGCTCCCGACGCGATCGTCCTCACCCGCGGAGATGGAGAGATCGTTCTCGTCAACTCCCAGACCGAGCGACTCTTCGGCTACCAGCGCGACGAGCTGCTTGGCCGACCGGTCGATCAACTGCTTCCCTCTCCGCTCAGTGACCAGATTCGTGGGTTGGCGCCCGGAAAGACCCCGCCGTCGGCCGATCAGCGAGAGGTCGCCCCTGACTCCGCACGCTTGAGCCTGAGCCTTGAGTTTGGATTGACGACCCGCGCTGGGCAGATGCTCCCCGCCGAGATGACCAGCCGTCTGATCGAGACCGAGGACGGCCTGCTGGTGATGAGCCTCATCCGCGACATCACTGCCCGGAAGCGTGCTGAGCAGGAGAAGACCGTTGCCGAGACCCGCTACCGGGAACTCTTCGAGAACGCCAACGACATGATCTATACCCTCGATATGGAGGGGAACTTCACCTCTGTCAACCATATGGGCGAGCGGCTGACGGGCTATCCGTATGACCAGCTCATGCGGATGAACTTGGCCGGCATTGTCGCCCCCGAGCAGACGACGCTGGTTGCGCGCCATCTCACCGGGCCCACTTCGCTCGAGGCCGGCGCCGGGGCGACAACCTTCGAGGGCGAGTTGATCTGCGCCGATGGGCGGCGCCTGCCCGTCGAGATCAGCGCCCGAGTCATCCTGGAAGGGGATCGTCCGATTGGGGTGCAAGGGATCGCCCGCGACATCACCGAACGCAAGCGGATCGAGGACGTTCGGGCCGAGCTGCTCGCCCGCGAGCAGGAGGCCCGTCGGGTCGCTGAGGATGCCAGTCGGCTCAAGGACGATTTTCTGGCAATGATCTCGCACGAGCTGCGCGCGCCGCTGACCTCGATTCTCGGCTGGGCCCAGATGCTCCGTGCCGGAACCCTCGATCGGAATGCCGCCGAGCGCGCGCTGATGACGATCGAACGAAACGTCAAGTCCCAGGCCCACCTCGTTGGCGACCTGCTCGATGCCTCCCGGATCGCCACCGGTACCCTCAGCCTCGAGGTCAAGCCGGTCGAGCTGAAGTCGATCGTCGAGGCCGCCGTCGATGCGTTGCGTCCGTCGATCGAGTCACGGCAACTCCGCATGCAGATCGTTCTCGAACCCTGGATTGGCCCCTTTCAGGGCGATCCGGAACGGCTCAACCAGATCGTTTGGAATCTCCTCTCCAACGCCATCAAGTTCACTCCGCCCGGCGGCTTGATCGAAGTGCGCCTGGAGCGCCTTGGAAACAAGGCCCTCCTCATCATCAGTGACACCGGGCAGGGGATCGATCCCGAGTTTCTGCCGCACATCTTCGACCGCTTCCGCCAAGCCGACAGCTCGGCCCGCCGGCAACAGGGAGGGCTCGGCCTCGGTCTCTCGATCGTCAAGCACATCGTCGAACTGCACGCCGGAGCGATCTATGCCTACAGTGCTGGCGTTGGCAAGGGCTCTGACTTCATGATCACGCTCCCGCTGGCTACCGCCGAGACCAGCCTCTTGTCCCTCCCCAGCGAGCAGACCGGGCAGAGTGAGCCAAGCGCCCTCCCCTGGATTCCGGCGGCGGAGGCCGCTCCCCCGCCAGCGCGAGCGATGGCCCTGCGCGGCGCCCGCGCCCTGGTCGTCGACGACGATCACGACACACGGGAGATCCTCAGCGTCATGCTGCGCCGCTATGGCGCCGAGATCCGCACCGCCGGATCGGTCCGCGAGGCCCTCGTCGCCTTCGGTGATTGGCGACCCGATGTGCTCGTCTCCGACATTGGCATGCCGGTCGAAGATGGCTATGCCCTCATTCGGACCATCCGGGCCCGGGCCCCAGAGGACGGTGGAACCGTCCCCGCCATCGCCCTGACCGCCTTCGCCGGCGTCCAGGACCGCGAGATGGCGATCGCCTCTGGCTTTCATCAGCACCTCTCGAAACCCGTCGAGCCCGTCGCGCTGGCCCGGGTGGTCGCACGTCTGCTTGGGCGGGAAGAGACGGGGATCGAACTCTGATCCTGGTTCAGGACCAGAGATTCTCCCTACGTCGGAGCGGAATCGAGGCCCGACGGACATGGCGGGCCCCTTGCGGGAGGAGAAAGCTCTCCTTGATCTCGATGGCTGAGGCGACAAACTCGAGGGGGGCCACGGAGACCCCCTCTATACCCTCTAGTAGATGGATCCTTTCCGGAGGGGGGGCATTCCGGCGGAATCTGCCGAGCGTCACGTGCGGGTGAAATCCCCGCCCCTCACTCTGCCCTCCCAACCAATGCGTCGCGCCCTCGATCTGTTGCCAAAGCCGCGTCAGTGCGGCCAGATCCCCTCCCACGCCGACGACGATCGCTCGTGGCCGTCGCTGCGAGGGCAGGAGGCCGAGACGGCCAAGCGACAAGCGGAACGGGCCGAGCCCCTCCACCGCCATCCGGCACTCTGCTTCTATCCTCTCCAACTGAGACGCCTCCACCTCTCCGAGAAATCGCACCGTCAGGTGGAACGTCTCCGCCGCGACCCACCCGACTGCCCCCCTCCCCCACACGGCCAGGTGACGCAGCTCCTCCTGGACTCGCCTCAGCTCCGACCTCTCCGCGGGTGGCAGATCGATCCCGATAAAGATTCTGGCCATCTCTCTCCTCCGCCCGGGAGCGGTTTTGTCCTGTCCCGTCTCTTGTGGTATCTTCCGATTTACGTTTGTACCACAGGCTGTGGCGCTGAAAAGCCCCCCGCAACCGAGCTGAAGGCAACTCCCTGAAAGCAACACAACGGAGGGGAGGGCACCACCCCGCGGGACACCAGGACAGGATCGCCTTTCTCCATCGAGAAGAAGATCCTGTTGCTCCCAGCCTGATCCATCTGGAATCATCCATTTGAAACACTAAGAGGACGGACGATCATTATGGCCAAGCTCTCCATCCGGGATCTCGATCTGGCGGGAAAACGGCTCTTCATTCGTGTCGACTTCAACGTCCCGATCGAGGACGGACGCGTCACCGACGACACCCGGATCACCTCCGCGATTCCCACTCTCCAATATGCCCTCGACAAAGGGGCGCGGGTCATTCTCGCCTCCCACCTCGGCCGACCCAAGGGGCAGCGCAATCTTAAATACACGCTCCGCCCCGTCGCCGATCACCTCGCGAGCCTGCTCGGACGGCCCGTCGCCTTTGCCGATGACTGCATCGGCGAGCCTGCTGCTCAGGTCGTCAACGCACTCGGCAATGGAGAGATCGCCCTTCTCGAAAACCTCCGCTTCCATCCCGAAGAGGAGAAGAACGACCCGGCCTTCTCGGCCCAACTGGCGACCCTCTGCGACCTCTATGTCAATGATGCCTTTGGCACCGCCCATCGCGCCCACGCCTCGACCGCCGGGATGACCTCCCATGTTCCAACCGCGGCCGCCGGCTTCCTCATGGAGCGGGAATTGCGCTACCTTGTCGAGACCCTCGCCAACCCACGCCGCCCCTTTGTCGTCATTCTGGGGGGAGCCAAGGTCTCCGATAAGATCCAGGTCATCGAGAATCTGCTCCAATCGGCCGACTCGATCCTCATTGGGGGCGCGATGGCCTACACCTTTCTCAAGGCCAGAGGGCTGGAGGTCGGTCGCTCTCTGGTCGAACTCGACAAGACAGACCTCGCCGCCAGCCTCGAAGCCGCGGCGAAAGAGAAGGGGGTCCGCCTCCTCCTCCCCGTCGATCATCTCGTCGCTGCCTCGCCGGACGATGGGCCCAACGCCAGCAACGTCGCGGTCGAGGCGCCGCCAGCTCATCTGATGGGGCTCGATATCGGCGAGGCTACCGCCCGCCACTATGCCGAGGTCATTGCTGCCGCCCAGACCATCATCTGGAATGGCCCCATGGGGATGTTCGAGCGACCTCCCTTCGACCAGGGCACCCGCACCATCGCCCAGGCCGTCGCTGCCGCCTCCGAGCAGCACCAGGCCACGTCGATCATTGGGGGCGGCGACAGCGTCGCCGCGATCCACGAATCTGGGCTGGCCGATCGCATCACCCACATCTCCACCGGTGGGGGCGCCACCCTGGAACTCCTCGCCGGCGATCTCCTCCCCGGCTTGGCCGCCCTCACCGAGAAGGCCTGATCGCGGACGCTCACTCCCTGGCCTCCGCCGAGGCCCAGATTACCCCGGGAGCCCTGAGGGGCTCCCTCTTCCCCGACGCGAGATCCGAAATGCGCAGACCTGTCATTGCTGGTAATTGGAAGATGTTCAAACTGGTCGGAGACGCGGTGGCCACCGTCACTGCCCTCAAACCCCTTGTTGCCAACGCCACCCATTGCGACATTGTCGTCGCCCCCTCCTACCTCTCCATCAAATCGGTCGCCGATCGCCTCGAAGGCAGCCATATCCACGTTGCCGCTCAGGACCTCTCCTCCGAGACCAAGCACGGCGCGCACA
The DNA here is from genome assembly GCA_049454155.1 of Blastocatellia bacterium. Lineage (GTDB taxonomy): Bacteria > Acidobacteriota > Blastocatellia > RBC074 > RBC074 > CAIOZW01. Next base: position 2,917 of record JBMUAP010000097.1, on the reverse strand, counting down.
CCGGGGAAGTCTGCGGAGATATGCTTCGGGACGCTGGCTGCTCCCACGTCATCATCGGCCATTCCGAGCGCCGTGCCCTCTACGGCGACTCCGATCCGGTCATTCACCGTAAAGTCCGCGCCGCACTCCACTTCGGTCTCATCCCGATCCTCTGTTGCGGTGAGACCCTCTCCGAACGGGAGGCTGGTCGCGAAGTCGCCGTCGTCGAGGGACAACTCCAGGAGGATCTCGCCGACTTGACAGCTCAGGAGATGGTTGGTACTATCCTCGCTTACGAACCTGTCTGGGCGATCGGTACTGGAAAGACTGCCTCCCCCGCACAGGCCCAGGAGATGCACCAATCGATCCGTCACTGGCTCGCCCAACGCTTCGATTCGGCCACCGCGAACGCGGTCCGCATTCTCTACGGTGGAAGCGTCAAACCAGACAATATCTCCGACCTTATGGCCCAGCCCGATATTGATGGTGCCCTGGTCGGGGGAGCCAGTCTGGAGGCGGACAGCTTCTCGCGTCTGGTACATTATCATCGGTAAGCGGGTGGGATCTGTACCCCTCGTTCGGTTGAACGGCCGCCTCTTTCCGTCCCTTTGTTCCAGGTTCCGATTGCCTTTTAACCCGGAGGAGCCTATCCGTTCCGGTCTTATTATGAGAAAGCGGCTGCGCTGATGTTACTTCTGATCTTGAAGGGCATTTTTGTTCTTGTCTGCATCTTCCTGGTTCTGGTCATTTTGCTCCAGTCAGGCAAGGGGGGCGATGTCGCCGCCGCGTTCGGAGGAGCGGGAAGCCAGACCGCCTTCGGTCCCAGGGGCGCGCAGAAGCCGCTCGAGAAGGCGACCGTGATTGCTGCTGTCCTCTTTATGTTCCTGGCTTTGCTCTTCTCACTGCCGGGAATTGGCGATGGAAGTTCGGTCGTTCGTGACGAACCGGCTCCTGCCGCGACGCCGACGCCGACCCCAACGCCGGCTGCGTCGACGACGCCTCCGCCGCCGAGTCCAGCAGCTTCCCCAGCCCCTTAGAGATTGCTCGGGTGGGTGCGTTGAGTTCTGTTTTTGCCGAAGTGGTGGAATTGGTAGACACGTACGTTTGAGGGGCGTATGGGGCAACCCGTGGGGGTTCGAGTCCCCCCTTCGGCACTTCACCCCTTATCGCAAGTCGTCTGTAAAGATTGGCTTTCGGTAAGGGGTTTGATTTTTTTCCTCCTTCCTGCTCTCTGCTCTGACAGCTTCTTTTTGGTTCCCGTCGACTTCTCTCCGAAACGGTTCAACTTTCTGAAAGTCGATCAGAGCTTCGCCTGTGAGGCCTGAGGTGTTGGATCCAGATCGTCGGTGCTCTGTTCGGGGCTCACCTCTCTTCTTCGGCGATGAACTCAAGGCTGAGGACGCTGGCAAGTGTGATTTGACATCGACGGGGCAGGGCGACCCACAGATCTGTCTCGATTGGATCGCGCCCAACACTCGTCAGGGAAGTAGGGATCGGGTAGCCGTCGATCATCGTTCCGAACGTGCTGAGATCCTGGATGAGAAAGGTTCCTTCCTGCATCCGAATCCGGAAGTGCTCGCGGGAGATCCCCGGCAACGGCGGGAGTTGCACGTCAGGTTGAACTCCCTTCCTGCCACGACCCACCAGAATCGACTGCTTGGTCATGGCGTAGGATTTGCGATCGCCACGCTCCTGAAACTCGAGCCGGGCGAGTACTGGTTGCTCCCTCCCGCGCTCCCGTACCCAGGGGATCTGCGTGAGTCTCTCGGGGATCGTCGAGGGTCTTCTGTCCCCGCCACGGCGAGAAGACGTGGCAGCAGGCTTACCAGTGGCATTCGCTCGATCAGGATGCTTGGTCCGGTGGATGATGCAGAAACTTTTCGGGGCCCCCACCTCCCCGGGAACTGCCGACGATGAGGGCTCCGAAAGAATCATGTCGATGATGATCTCCCCAGGTCTGCTCACCAGACCCTCCTGGTGAGCAAATGTGATCTGCCAGCCACCCTCCGGTTTGATCCACGGCTGAATCTGTGTTCTCCTCTGCCAGCGAGGCAGGCGGCTTCTCTCTCCGCCAAGCAAGCGCCCAGGAGATCTCCCACGGAACCACTGGCGGAAGGATTCCCACCAACTGGCCTGTCTCGATGGGTAGGTCAGATCCAGGCTCTCATCGAGCGCCTGGTTTGCCTCTTCCTGTAGCTGCTCGAAGATCCCCTCCAGTCGAGCAAAGTCCGACGAGTGCAGATGGACTCGAAAGAGATTTGGCGAAAAACGGCGTGTCGAGAGGTCTTCGATGCCCTGACGCAAGGAAGAGAGGATCGATTCGATGATCTCGCCAGCTGTCACCGCCTTCTCTCGGGGATCGTTCATGCGTCCCTCCCAAGCCAGTCATCCTTCTTCGTTGGCTGTCAACTCATGGGCCAGGGCATCCCTTCTGGCCACGTGATTGCTGATCTTCCACACACCCATTCGTCGTTTTTTTGACCTCATGATCAAAAGCGTAAGTTCGATGAATTTTAGTTCATGAAAAGAGCAGGGGATTTTTTTCTGAGAAGGGGTAGCGGAAAAGCAGACGAGGAGAGAGGATCTGGCAGGGGGAGTTCGGTACGCGGCCTCCCCCTGCGTTGGAAACCTGCTTCAAGCGGTATGTTCGAGGGTTTTGAGGGCGAGGTTGAAGATCTCCTGCAACAAGACCAAGGCCGTTCCGAAGATGTATCCCCAGAACTGGACAAAGTGGTCGGGATTTCGGTGCGCCCACATCCCCAGGAGCAGCAGACAGACCAGTTTTTTCACGTGTATTCTCCTCCCGTATTTCGGTCACCCTGGAAGGGAGCGGGTACCCGGCGCCAGCGCACGTCAGCGCCCCTCGCCGGGGCATCCCCTCTCCCCCGATCCTTCTTCATCCTCTTCAGCGAGGAGGATCCCGAAATTGGCTCACTTG
>JBMUAP010000096.1:0-8788 GCA_049454155.1 Blastocatellia bacterium | reverse complement strand
GTCCAGCGCCAGAAGTCCCTGGCACGGCTCCCCCGGTCGGGGTTTCGCCTCTCAGCCCCTGGCCATGCAGGGATCGAATCTGCAGCTGGAAGAGGGAATTCGCGGAGGTCGAAGCCCTCGCCTGGTTCCTGTCTCACCGTTCGCCTCGCCCCTGATCAGCCAAGGATTGAGCCTGAGGATCCATTCAGAATGACGATCAGTGCAATGAAGATCGCGATCGAAAGACCCCTGACCACAAGATCGATCGTGTTGGGGGCACCGAGTTGACGCCGCCGAACCAAAGCCCAGGCGATCAATCCAACGCTCAGTGCGAGGACGATCAGGACCAGCCAGACAGACTCCAAGGAAAAGGCTTCGGTGTCCCGCTCCCGGGCAATCTTGTCCGCTCCAGGAAGGGCACCGTTCTTGCCGCGCCCGAGGTCCGATCCTGTCGACCCACCTTGTCGCCTCCCCGACGCTACACGCCCACTTCCGTTTTCCCTACCCGCGAGGACTCCGGCAACTACCGCGGAGGCCTGATCGACTTTCTCGTCTGGAGCCAGCTTCGGCGTACCCGGCTGATCGGGACTGGAATCCCCTGCATCGACGATCGGGTCGTACCCGTACTGGATCTGTGACGGGTTAGCAAGAGCGCTCGGGGCGAGGACAGCGCTGAAGATGGCGGCAGCAGCGACCGCTCCCAGAAGCGCAACCATGGTCTTATTCTTGGCGTTATCTGAATTCACCGCGCAGGTAGCCTAGTGACTCGGACTCCTCGACCGGTACGGTCAGAGGCGGGCGGGATCGATGAGCTTGCAGGGAAAACAGCTAATCACGGGCGGCGTTGCGGCAACGCTCGTCCTTCTGGGACTCGAATACGGCGGGTTCAGCGCGTCGGCAACGGCGGTCACAGCGATCGTTCTCTGGTGGCTGATCGCGCTCGGGCTCGCGCTTGGTCTCTTTCCCAGGGCCTGGATTCCAGGCTCAGCTATCTCGGCGGGTGCCCTCCTGGTGGTCTTGACCATCCTTACCGCTGTATCCCTTGAGTGGGCATCCGACCGGGGGTTGGCGTTCGGCGAGGCGATCCAGATGGCAATGATCGCCGGAGCCTTCCTTCTTACCGTCCTCCTCTCCCAGCGAGGAGACGGACGGGCCTGGCTGAGGGGGGTAGCTCTTGGGCTATTCGGAATTGTCTTGCTTGGGCTGGTCAGTCGGTTCTTCCCTGGCCTGGGTGATGACCGGGAGCTGACAGCCGAGTTGGGAGAGATTGTCGGTGGCCGGCTTTCATGGCCACTCGGTTACTGGAATGCGATTGGAGCAGTCGCCGCCCTATACGCAATCGCTGTGACGTTCTTCGGTGGGCACGCCTCCAGCAGGCTCTGGAGGTCCGCAGCCACCGCTTCTCTACCGGCGACCCTCACCGTTTTTTATCTCTGCTCATCGCGAGGGGCGCTTCTCGCTGCCCTAGCTGGGGTAGTGCTTCTGGTCACCCTCGGACCCAGTCGGACGCCGAAGCTATTCAGCCTTGCGATCGGGATCTTGGGTGGTTTGACACCGGTCTTCGTAGCCTCGCGGTCCTACGATCTGGTCCACGCCCAACCAACCCTCCAAGCGGACGACCAGGGTCTGGTGCTCCTTGCGGTCACCGTAGTCGCAACTGCCGCAACCTTTGGAGTTCGGTACCTGCTAGACGTGAGGTTGGCGCACTTCCACATCCCCACAAGGCTCGGCTGGGTTCTAACCGGGGGACTGGCTGTTCTAGTGATTGCCGGGGCAGTCGTTGCCAGCCCGGTGGAGCGTTTTGAGAACTTCACTGAACCTCCAACGGAAACCCCCGCGATCAGTGACGACAGTGCTTACGCCACCGAACATCTGCTCGGCGGCGGAGGCAACGGCAGGTGGCAGCTCTGGTCGAGCGCCTTCCGAGCCGTGGAAAATGAGCCACTAAGAGGGGTTGGAGCTGGGGGGTACGCCGAATGGTTCAAGCAGGATGGGGCCATCTGGTTCAAGACGGTCGATGCCCACTCGACCCCCTTGCAGATCCTGGCTGAACTTGGGATCCCTGGCTTCTTGTTGTTCGTGGCGTTTGGAATGGTGACGGTCGTGGCCGGGGTAACCAGACTCCGTCGTGGCCCCTATGCGGAGAGGTTGGGAGAGACGCTTCCGGACGATGATCGGGTAGACGAACCCGATTGGACCGAGCTGCCCGTCTGGCTGTCATTACTCCTAACGGGACTGGTGGCGATCTCAATCGACTGGTCCTTGGAGTTTCCAGTCTTGTCGATTCCCCTGATGATTACCGCCGCGATGCTGTGCGGTCCTGCGTACAGGGTCGCACCAACGCCCAAAGACGACACACGAACCAAGTCCCTCCTTCTCACTGCAATCCTGGTACCCCTCGCAGCCATTACGATCGTAATGGCTTGGAAGCAGTACGACTCGGCCAGCTCGATTGAAGCGAGCCGGGAGGCCTCCACCAACAATGAGCCAGCTCAGGCTCTGACAAGCGCTCGAAAGGCCATCAAGGCAACGCCCTGGGCGGGGCTCCCGTACTCCCAGGCTGCCGCGATCCTCACCTCAGTGGATCGACCGGGTAGAGCCCTCTCCTACGCCATCCGTGCCACCCGCAAGGCACCCGCCGAAACAGCTTTCTGGATCCAGCGCGCGAGGATCGAATCGACGCTCGGTTTCAACCGAGCTGCCTCACGCTCGATAGAGAGGGCGAAAGAAAGTGATCCCGGTGCGCCGATCTGGAGTGTCCCCTAGGCCCTGACGGGAACCGAGTGGGAGAGGAGTGGAGTTGAGTTGGAAAGTACTAGTTCGAATTACGACCCAGAAACAAGCTGAGTGACCTCGATCAAGTCGTCTGATTCCTGGCAGACCCAATGGTTCACACCAGCTTTCTTGTTACTCGTGCTGGCTGTGGTTCTACTCTCTACCTGGTTCTACCTCTTGGGCGAGGAGTTCACTTTCTTCAGGGATGAATGGGATATGTTGATTTACAGACTGCCGACCGTTGACTCCCTATTGGCAAGTCACGGAGGACAACAGGTTCCAATCATCAGCGCCTTCTTTCAGGGCGGTTCGAGACTCTTTGGGCTTGACGATTACCAGTACTTCCGGGTGTCTACTGTTCTCCTCCCGGGACTCTGTTCCATTCTTCTCTTCCTCATCTCCTCCCCCCGAATTGGCCCCTGGTTTGCTCTCCTGAGCTCATTCCTACTACTGGCCCTGGGCGCTTCCTATGAGGTAGCCCTCTGGCCGATGGTCGCGATCACCTTCGCGGGGGCTGCTTTCGCTGGCCTTTCGGCCCTGCTGCTATGCACGAAAGGGGATGTGCGCTACGACGTGGGCTCCGCAGGCCTCCTGGTCGTGACCGTTGCAATAAGCGGCTTCGGTCTTGTCTTCCTCGTGGGGGTTGCCGCCTACTTACTCTCTGATCGCAATTCCCCGCGACGTCGCCTCTGGATCCCGGCGCCAGCGTTGATCCTCTACCTCGCCTGGCACTTCTTCTTCCAAACGGTGGGCTCTGAGCCACCACCTGAGCTCATCGGCTACGTGGAGTTCCCACTCGCAATGCTCAATTCAGGCATCCATGGAGTGACTGGAATGCCTCTCGGAGTAGACCTGGTCCTTGGCTTGATGCTCCTCGTCGCTGTCTTTTCCGTGCTCTCGAAGGGTGATCGAGTAAATCCGCTGCTGGTTTCTTCGCTCTTCATGCTGGTCGCGTTTCTTGCTCTGTCGACCCAGGCGCGGGGGGGTTTTAATGACCCTGGAGCCATTCGGTACATATTTCCGACGGTCCTCCTACTGCTTCTCGTTCTAGTGGCGCTTCAACCTGAGAGCACACGAGGTCGATACCTCCTTGGTGGCTCGCTGATTGCCCTCTGTCTGATCTCGATCCCTCGAGGGATAGGTGAGTATTCGCGAGGGGCGGACAATCTGCGGGGGCAGGCCCGGATCCTAAAGGCAGAACTGGCGGCCGCTGAGGTGGGCGGAAGGGAGTCGATCGCCCCTGAGACTCCCCTCGCTTCGACTATCTACTCATTCCCAACCTCGTACCACTTCTTCGATGCCGTCGACAGATACTCCAGTTCTCCGGCCCTCACCCTCTCAGAGTTGGAGAACTCATCGGGACACCAAAGGGAAGCCGCCGACGCCCTGTTGTCACAAGCCCAAGGGGTGGTTCGCCGGCAGCCCAGAGATCGGTTTCTGGCGTTCCTTTCAAGACCCGATACTTCCTGTTACAGGCTCTTCTCGCCAACCCGCGAGGTCGCCCCCTTGGGGCCCGGAGCGCAGCTCTGGGTCTCTTCCTCGACCTCCGGAAACAGCGTTAGCCTCCGTCGGTTTGCGGGTGCTTTCTCGTCTGACAGCGTCCCAATCCCAAGGGGTGCAATCCGAGTCAGTTCAAAGGTTGACCGCGCACCAGGCGTGCCGTGGGAGATGCTGGTAAATGCCAACCGAGGGGAAGTTGGAATCTGCCGGGTTGCAGAGCGGCGGTAGATTCCTCGGCTGTGCGTCGAAGGCGATCTCCTCTCTTATCTCTCTTATGAATCAGCTGGAAAGAGAATCCGGGTTTCGACTCCTCATTACCGGTGGAGCGGGGTTCATCGGGGCAAATCTGGGGGTTTTTCTCTCCGGGAGACATCCGAACTGGGAGATCACTGCCCTGGACAACCTCTATCGCCGGGGGTCACGCCTCAGCCTGTCGCGCCTGGAGGAAGCCGGGGTCCGCTTCGTCGAAGGTGACGTGCGAATGCAAGAGGACCTGCTTCCAGCGGAGGAGTTCGATGCACTGGTCGAGTGCTCGGCCGAACCGTCCGTGCTCGCCGGGGCAGGAGACCCCCGATACGCGATCGAGACCAACCTGATGGGGGCCGCGAATTGCCTGGAGCGTTGCAGAAAGGACGACGCTCACCTGGTCTTCCTCTCGACCAGCCGGATCTACCCGGTGGAGGGGCTCTTGGGACTAGATCTAGAGGATCGTGAGAAGCGCTTCGAGATCGCGCCTGACCAGCCGGTCCCGGGCGCCTCACCGGAGGGGATCTCCGAAGAGTTCAACCTCGGTGGCTACCGGACGATCTACGGCACCACAAAGCTTGCCGCCGAGATGCTGATCGAGGAGTACGCCGAGGACTTCGGACTTCGGGTAACCGTGGATAGGTGCGGCGTGATCGCGGGACCGGGGCAGATGGGCAAGGTCGACCAAGGGGTATTTGCCTGGTGGCTCCTCTGCCACCTCTTCAAAAGGCCGCTCTCCTACATCGGGTTCGGAGGTGAAGGCAAGCAGGTTCGGGATCTACTCCACGTAATGGATCTGGTCGATCTGATCGAGCGCCAGCTGGTGGACCCCGGGGAATGGTCAGGGATCGTGGCCAATGTGGGTGGGGGCAGGGAAGGTAGCCTCTCCCTGATCGAGACGACCGAGCTCTGTCGTGAGATCACGGGAAACGAGGTAGCTCTAGGCTCAGACCCGGGAACCCGCCCGGGCGACGTACCGATCTACCTAAGCGACTGTTCAAGGCTCTATTCGATGACGGACTGGAGGCCGAAGCGAGGCCCAATGCAGGTGCTGCAGGATCTCTACGGGTGGGCGACGGAACACGAGGTCGAGTTGAAGGCCTCGCTCGGACTCAATAATTGAAAATAGGTGATGGTTTTCAGATGGCAAGAGCGATAGTCACGGGCTCAGGCGGGCTGATCGGGTCCGAAACCGCAAGGCGGCTGGTCGAGGAGGGCTTCGATGTAGTCGGGATCGAAAACGACACCCGTGCCAAGCTGTTCGGAAGCGAGGCATCCACCTCGCATGTGACGAAGTCCTTGGTCGACGAACTCGATTCCTTCCGCTTGCTGGATGTCGATATCCGAGACACCGATGCGATCGAGCGGGAGTTCGCTTCGGGGAAGGGGAAAATCGAGCTGGTCGTTCACACCGCCGCCCAGCCCTCACACGACTGGGCAGCGTCGGACCCCCAGGCTGACTTCACGATCAACGCCAATGGAACCCTCAACCTGCTCGAGGCAAGCCGAAACCACTGCCCGGACGCAACCTTCATCTTTACTTCGACCAACAAGGTCTACGGCGATCGACCGAATCACCTGCCACTCGAGGAAAAGCCGGAGCGGCTGGAATTGCCCGTCGACCACGAGTGGTTCGATGGGATCGACACGACGATGTCAATCGACCGGACGCTCCATTCGCTGTTCGGAGCGTCCAAGGCTGGGGCCGACCTACTGGTCCAGGAGTACGGGAGGTACTTCGACATGCCGACGGTCTGCTTTCGGGCAGGTTGCCTCACCGGGCCCAACCACGCTGGGGCTCAGCTTCACGGTTTCCTCGCCTACCTTATGAAGTGCACCGCGACTGGTACTCCTTACACAGTGTTTGGGTACGAGGGCAAGCAGGTACGTGAGATCCTCCACAGCACAGACCTGGTCGATGCATTCCTCCTATTCCACGGGTCGCCGAGAGGCGCCGCCGTCTACAACATCGGTGGCGGCAGGGGGAATGACTGCTCGATGCTGGAAGCGATCGGGCTGTGCGAAAGGATTGCCGGCAGAGAGCTCAACTGGACCCTGGGCGACGAGGCAAGGGTCGGCGATCACCGCTGGTGGATCAGCGATCTGGGGGAGTTCGGTAGCGACTACGGGGGTTGGCGCCCGAAGCGGAGCCTCGAAGTGATCCTCACCGAGATCTTGGAAGCGAATACCGAGCGCTGGGCAGCCGATTCGGGATGAAGCTATCCGTCGTCATCCCGGCCCACAATGAGGCTGGTTCAATAGAACCGACGATCCGGGGGATAGTCGAGACGCTCCGCACTGAAGGCATCGATCACGAGGTGGTGGTAGTCGACGATGCGAGCACCGACGGAACCCTAGAGACCGTAGCAGCGATCTCGATCGACTGCCGCGAAGTCCGCTATGTGAAGTCGGAGAATCCGCCTGGATTTGGATTCGCAGTCAGGTGTGGGCTGGACAGCTTCGAGGGAGACGCGGTCGCGATCGTGATGGCAGATGGCTCGGACTCGCCTGAAGACCTCGTCACCTACTACCAACTCCTTGTGGAGGGCTACGACTGCGCCTTCGGCTCCCGCTTCATTCCTGGAGCCCAGGTCCTGGACTATCCGAGAGTCAAGTTGATCCTCAACCGGATCGCGAACAAGGTAATCCAGCTCCTCTTCCGTCACGGCTACAACGACACGACCAACGCCTTCAAGGGTTACCGTCGCGAAGTGATCGACAGCGTCAGGCCCTTCCTTTCCAATCACTTCAATCTGACGGTCGAACTGCCGCTCAAGGCCATCATCCGCGGCTATTCCTACGCCATCGTGCCGATTTCCTGGACCAATCGGACGGAAGGTAACTCGAAGTTCGGAGTGAACGAGATGGGCAGCCGTTATGCCTTCATCATCCTCTACGCCTTCCTGGAACACCACCTCAGTCGTGGCGATTACAGGCGATCAGGGATCCCCAAGCGACGCCCACAGCCCGGGCTCCGGGCTGAGGACCCCAGCCTGGAGGTTCAGGAACCGCGCTAGTCAGAGTCCGCCGCTGAGCTTTCGGTGGTCCCAACTGATCGTGTGGACGGGGGTGAACTCGATCACGACCCGCTTGGGGGCCTGGGCCCGGTAGACCTCGACTACCTCGGGGGTCGGCTCACCCCCTCCGAGCACGTAGCGGCTGGTCATTCCGGTGGCGAACTCGACCACTACGTCGAGGTCATCGTGGATCTTTGCCTCGCACTCGAACATCACGCCCCTCAGTTCTCCGTACTGGTCGTAGCCGGCCTCGACCAGGATGGTCGCCTTTGGGTTCCGCTCGAGGTTCTTGACCTTTTGAGCCTTACGGAAGGTCCAGGTAAGGATGTTCCCATCGCGAATCAGGTACCAGAGGGGCATCGAGTGCGGCCAGCCCCGGGGACCCATAGTCGTGGCGATCGCCACCCGCTCCTCCTCGAGGAAGGCGGCAATCTCCTGCTCGGTCATCTGGATCTCAGCCCGGCGGTTCATTGAGGTTCATTGAGAGTGAGTGATAATCATCAGAGTCCGCGCGTTGGGCACTAGAATCTCTGCGCGTTCCACAACCGGACGGAGTTTCCTGGACTACCAAAGGCTATACGAGTACCGATTCCGAGATATCGACCAAGCGGCACGGGACAGTGTCTGGGGCAAGATCGCCCCTTTTATCTGGCAGAAGATGGGTTGTCCAGAGGTCGTGCTCGATCCTGCCGCCGGAAGACGGGAATTCCTGCTTTCGATCCCGGCGCGAGAACGGTGGGCAGTAGACGAGGTCGACTACCAAGAGGCCGCGGGCGACGCGACCATCACTCAAGTCACCGCTTCGATCATGGATGCCGAACTCCCCAGCAATCGCTTTGACGGAGTGTTCGTCTCCAACTTCCTCGAACACCTTCCAACCCAGGAGGCGATTTTCGAATTCCTTTGCCGAATGCGGGAGGTGATGAAGCCCGGAGGCCGTATCGCGGTCCTGGGACCAAATTACCGCTATGCATCGAAGGACTACTGGGACTGTGCTGACCACTACATCGCTTTAACTGATGGAGCCGTCGCCGAGCATCTCTACACGGCGGGATTCGAACCGGGCCTCCAAGTTGCGAGGTTTCTTCCCTATTCGTTCCGAAGTAGGTTGCCAGCCAATCCGGCCCTAACAGGCATCTACCTGAAGCTGCCTATCCTTTGGAGGATTCTCGGGAAGCAGTTTCTGGTCATCGGTCGCACCTGAGCGCCGGTCACTCGTCGAGGTCGCCTTCGATTCGGCCTTCCGTTATGAGCTTTTCGATGTGGGCCTC